>QKGU01000272.1 GCA_003250325.1 Paludibacter sp. | reverse complement strand
CGGTAAATCGGCGTTGCTTCGCCAAACCGCGATTATAACTCTGATGGCTCAGATTGGTTGTTTTGTTCCGGTGGAGAGCGCAACCATCGGTGTAGTCGACAAAATCTTCACCCGCGTGGGAGCCAGCGACAATATCTCGCAGGGTGAATCGACTTTTATGGTGGAAATGAACGAGGCAGCCAGCATTTTGAATAATCTCTCCAGCCGCAGTTTGGTTTTGTTCGACGAACTCGGACGCGGAACAAGTACATACGATGGAATTTCCATTGCCTGGGCAATTGTGGAATATATCCACGAGCACGGAAGTTGCAAAGCCAAAACGCTTTTTGCCACACACTACCACGAACTGAACGAGATGGAAAAATCGTTCCACCGCATTAAGAACTATAATGTTTCGGTAAAAGAAGTAGAGAAGAAAGTAATTTTCCTCCGCAAACTGGTACGTGGTGGAAGCGAACACAGTTTTGGTATTCACGTGGCTAAAATGGCCGGCATGCCGCAAAGTATTGTAAAACGGTCAGAACAAATTCTGAAACAGCTGGAAACCGACAACCGACAAAACGGAGTTGCCAAACCGATTGGCGAAATTGCCGAACACCGCGAAGGATTACAACTTAGTTTTTTCCAATTGGACGATCCGGTATTGGAACAAATCCGTGACGAAATAAAAAATCTGGACATTAACAATCTTACTCCTGTTGAAGCCCTAAATAAGTTAAATGAAGTTAAGAGAATTATTACAGGCAAATAAAATTATCCTTTTTTATGCACACAGAAAATGTCATTGTGCATAAAAATGTTGTTTTTGAATTGTCATTGTATATTTATAAATTAATCTACAGCAAAACATCATAAAAACACATTTTTTTGCGGCTGGAAATAAAAAAAGTAGTACTTTTGTGCTTTCTTTTTTTATGGGATAAAACTATCAAACAAATATAAATTATTATTGTATGAAAAAACATAATTTTAGTGCAGGACCATCTATTTTGGCGCGTGAAGTTATCGAAAAAACAGCTGAGGCAGTATTGAATTTCAACAACTCAGGTTTATCCGTTTTAGAGATTAGTCACCGTTCGAAAGACTTTCAGGCAGTAATGGACGAAACCGTTGCTCTGTTCAAAGAACTATTGGAAATTCCTGAAGGTTACTCCGTTCTTTTCCTTGGAGGTGGTGCCAGCATGCAATTCTGTATGATTCCTTTCAATCTTTTCGAGAAAAAAGCAGCTTATTTAAATACTGGTGTTTGGGCAAACAAAGCCATGAAAGAAGCCAAAGGATTCGGAGAAACCATTGAAGTTGCTTCATCGAAAGATGCAAATTATACATTCATTCCTAAAGATTATGTAATTCCTGCTGATGCAGACTATTTCCATATCACCACCAATAACACTATTTACGGAACTGAAATTCTGACTGACATCGATTCACCGGTTCCTTTGGTAGCAGACATGTCTTCTGATATTTTCTCTCGTCCGCTCGACGTTTCTAAGTACGGATTGATTTACGGTGGTGCTCAAAAGAACCTTGCTCCTGCCGGACTTGGGTTTGTGATTGTGAAAGATGAATTGCTTGGAAAAGTATCACGCAATATTCCAACCATGCTGAACTACAAAACACACATTGCTGAAGGTTCAATGTTCAACACTCCTCCTGTATTGCCTATCTATAGCGCTATGGAAACATTGCGTTGGTTAAAAGCAAACGGCGGACTAAAAGAAATGGAAAAGAAAAACATTGCTAAAGCTGAACTACTTTACAATGCAATTGACAACAGCAAAATGTTTGTTGGAACTGCAGCAAAAGAAGACCGC
The DNA here is from genome assembly GCA_003250325.1 of Paludibacter sp. Classification (GTDB taxonomy): domain Bacteria; phylum Bacteroidota; class Bacteroidia; order Bacteroidales; family Paludibacteraceae; genus Paludibacter. Next base: position 6,212 of record QKGU01000272.1, on the reverse strand, counting down.
TCACGCATGAACGTTTGTTTCGTAATGAAACCTGAATATAAAGAATTAGAAGCTGACTTCCAGAAATTCGCACAAGCTGCCGGTATGGACGGAATAAAAGGTCACCGTTCAGTAGGTGGTTTCCGCGCTTCTATTTACAATGCAATGCCAATTGAAAGCGTACAGGCCTTGATTGATTGCATGAAAGAATTTGAAAAACAGAACGCATAAATACACAACCATGTAATAGGCACTTCATGTGCCTATTATTATTTAAAAACGACTCTATGAAAGTTTTAGTTGCTACCGACAAACCATTTGCAAAAGTTGCAGTGGATGGCATTCGGGCAGAAGTTGAAGGTGCAGGATTTGAATTGGCCCTTCTGGAAAAATATACAGAAAAACAACAGTTATTGGATGCAGTTGTGGATGCAGATGCTATCATCATTCGCAGCGATATAATCGACGCGGAAGTGATCGCCGCTGCAAAACAACTTAAAATAGTAGTACGTGCCGGAGCTGGTTACGACAATGTAGACCTGGAAGCTGCTACAGCAGCCGGAGTATGCGTTATGAATACACCGGGACAAAACTCTAACGCAGTTGCCGAACTCGTAATGGCATTAATGATTTATGCCGTTCGCAATTTCTTCGATGGAACTTCAGGAACTGAGTTGAAAGGCAAAAAACTGGGAATACACGCTTATGGAAACGTAGGACGCAACGTTGCCCGCATTGCTAAAGGCTTTGGAATGGAAATTTATGCATACGATGCATTTTGCCGCGACGAAGATATTAAAGCTGACAACGTAATCCCAACCTGCTCAGCAAAAACATTGTATCAGACTTGCGATATCATTTCGTTACATATTCCTGCAACAGCAGAAACAAAAAAATCAATCAACAAAGAATTGCTTAGCTTACTTCCAAAAGGAGCTTTATTGGTAAATTCGGCTCGTAAAGAAGTGATTGACGAAGAAGAACTGTTCCAGTTCATGGAAGAGCATCAGGACTTCAAATATGTAACTGACATCATGGCTTCAAACCATGATAAAATGAAAGAAGCATTTCCAAAACGTTATTTCTCTACTCCTAAGAAAATGGGAGCTCAAACCGCTGAGGCTAACATCAATGCCGGAATTGCAGCCGCAAAACAGATTGTGGATTTCCTGAAAAACGGAAACGAAACATTCCGCGTAAACAAATAAAACAGACCTTGTTTATGTTTATTGAGCCGCATCCATTCATTGGATGCGGCTTTTTTATTTTATCATCTAAAAAAAAATCAACCAGCATTACACCTAATTATCAGACACTTAAATCATCATTCAATTATAATCGCATATCATAATTTTCAAATATTGCACATTTTACCTATCTTTGTGCCGAAAAATCTGCTATGCTATGAAACTTTTCATTTGGAAAAATGTTTAAACGAATGAACTATTAACTAAAAAAACATGAGTAACAATTTATTAAAAGGAAAAAGAGGAATAATTTTCGGCGCATTAAATGACATGTCTATAGCCTGGAAAGTAGCTGAAAGATGTGTAGAAGAAGGTGCAATCATCACTTTATCAAATACACCTTTGGCAGTTCGTATGGGTACAACAACCGAATTGTCGGAAAAATTAAATGCACCTCTGATTCCTGCCGATGCCACCAGTGTTGAAGATCTGGAACAAGTATTTTCGCAATCGATGGAATTACTCGGTGGAAAAATTGATTTTGTACTGCACTCTATCGGAATGTCGCCCAATGTACGTAAAAAAAGAACCTATGATGATCTTGATTACGAAATGTTGAATACTACCCTTGACATCTCGGCTATTTCGTTCCACAAAATGCTACAGGTTGCTAAAAAGATGGATGCCATCAATGAATGGGGATCAGTCATTGCACTTTCGTACATGGCTGCGCAACGTACCGTTTTCGGATACAACGATATGGCCGACGCTAAGTCTATGCTGGAATCGATTGCCCGTAGCTTCGGTTACATTTACGGTCGCGAGAAAAATGTCCGCGTAAACACCATTTCTCAATCGCCAACAGTAACTACTGCCGGTAGCGGAGTGAAAGGAATGGATAGCTTGCTTGATTTCTCAGACAGAATGTCTCCGCTTGGAAATGCAACTGCTGCTGAATGCGCCGACTATTGTGTTGTTATGTTCAGTGACCTTACACGCAAAGTAACCATGCAAAACTTGCTTCACGATGGTGGATTCTCGAGCATGGCTATGAGTTTCCGCGCTATGGAGCAATACAATAAGAGTTTTGACGAATTTAAAGACGAAAACGGAAAAATTATTTACGGATAATTACCTGTCGAAAAATAAAATCAGAAAGGAGTTTGAATATTTTTCAAACTCCTTTCTGATTTTATTATCAACCTTCAAATATTTATTGACCAATAGGGATTTTACTTACCTGTTTTATATCATTCAGGTTAGTGTAGTCATATTGGTACAATCCATCATCAGCAATCAACATCAAATTATTGTTATACGGAATCACGTCATATCCATCTATTTCTGGTTTATGATCAATCATATTTGACATTAGAACCTGTGGATCGGTTCCAACTGAATAAATTTTCAATCCATCATCACACAAAAATAGTTTTCCATCATCAATTCCCAATCCTTTCGGATTTTTCATTTCATATGTCACTACTTCTTTTGGTGCTTTTATATCTTTCACATCGACAATGATCAGAGAATTTGTACTGGCAGATACATCGCATAAACTTCCCGAGTGAATAGTAATATAGGCAAAATCATTATCGACAACAACAGGATCACAAGCATAAGCGTGTGTAATGCTGGATTGATATTCGGGTTTTAGCGGATCTTTTACTGAGTAAATCATCATGCCGGTAGTCGTTCCAAAAAACAAATTGTCCTTGTAGCTAAATATCGTTTCTACGTTCCAACCCATATAAATATTATCCGAAACTTTCTCCGGAGTAGCATTATCCAGACTGAAAATGCTCATTGCATTATTAATTACCGTATACAAATACCCATCGTAAATGGTGAATCGTGACATGGATCCTGTAATTCCATTCGAATTTGTTGTGTTGACTGCACCATCATATTCCGCGGTCATAATTTCCGGACGACCCCAGCCCCAATACCAACCACCGGAATATTTATCAACTTCCTCTGTTCTTTCTTTAAGATTCCAGCCCACAACGATTCCCGTTGAGTCACCATTATAACACATGTTGTAATCAAAACTATATCCGTTATCGATAATAGGCAATGCCGTTACAAAAACATCCTCCATCCGACCTTTCAGCTCCGGTTGAGCGGGATTGGTAATATTAAACCACACCAGATCGACATAAGAATCAGCATAAAGCAAGTTGTTTCTGATTGACAAATCGGCATTCCCAAGCAGTTCGATAAAACCAATCATTTGTGGATTTGAAGGATTCCTGTTGTCGATAATATGGATTCCTTTTTCCGGTTCGGAAATATATAAATATCCATTGTAGAAGCACATCTTGCCTAAGGTTTCAATGGCTTTAGGTTCGGTAGTAACTTTCACAGAATTTCTGAATGTTGCTGCATCCATAAAAACGGGCTCATTTATTTTATAAGTCACCATTTCGGAAACCCTATCGGAACAGCCTGTAAACACAGCTAACGATAAGATCCACAGACTAAATAATATATTCTTTTTCATAACATTGCGGGTTTAGTCATTATCTTTCGATATCAATACTTCTTCACATCACCCATTTTACCTATAAACAAGATAACTCCTGTACTTTTTTCACGGATAAGGAATACAAAAGGTTTGTCGACCATTACAATCGGATAAGTTGGCAATGAAGTAGTTTCAAATCCAATTGCTGTAACAGCGGCAGCTTCCGTTCCTTCTTCGTCCACGGTTATGTACGTTTTATGAATTACCTGCGAGATAAAAATGGCGATGTCTGATATTTTTGAGAAATCAGCGTAATCCGTAAACGCCTTTTTCATTCCCATTCCTTCTAGCATCGGAATTAAATCAAATTTATTTTCCACTTTAAAACGGGGTAGATAAAGCATGATTTTTTGCTCATTCATTTTGTTTAATGTTTCATTAAAGCTTTCAGCCGTAAGAGAGCTTAAAACATCGTCTGTCGTTTTGTTTTCGGCAGGAAGAATCACGGTCATCGAAAAAGCTTTATTTCCATAAGGCATATCAATGTATTGAGCCAGGTCGTCGTAACAATAGGCAAAAGTGTCTTGCTGATACATCATATTTACCATCGTTGTTTGTTTCAATTCGTTGGTAAAACTGCTCTCCGTTGTTTCCTTCTTGTCAAATTTACTTCTCCAGATACCTTTGAAATAAACGGCATTTATAAGATACATCACAGCATCTGGTGATATATCAGTCAGAATTGTAGGGATCAGATTATTCGTGTTTTTTGCGCACCAATTGTTGATTGTATCCAGTGCCCAGGTTTGCGAGAAATCGATTTCCTTCACATAAGCTCCAAAATAATCTTTATTCACATCAAGGAAACTCTCTTTTACAGGAAAACCTGTTCGTGACCACAAAGAATTGGCAATGCTGAGTTTGGTACTTGGATCTATCCCCGGCAGTGTGGTTTGCATGATCCGGTAATAGTCATTGATATCTGCTTCTGATAAACCCGACATTTTCATAGCTTCTTCCATTTCTGTTTTTGTATCACCTGAAGCCCCATTCCATGCCATTCCCAGAGCAATACTCACACTCAACGGCGAAACAAAGACATTACTTTCTTCTGAATTTTGTATCGATTTCCTGAGCAAATCAAATGCAAATTCGTTGTCTTCAGAAACTTTTTGTTGCTGACTTACTTTAAGTTCTATTGGTTTAGCATCTTCTCCAATCAAAATAGGATCATTTGAATCACAGCCAAGCAGCATTAAAGCGAATGTAAATAGAAAGATGATTTTTTTCATATATTTAAGCAATAAAAATTATTTATAAAACACACAAGTAGTTACAAGTGAAAAGTTACGAGTTACGAGTCTGTTGCTCTGAGTGTTGTATTCGTAAAACATATTAATAATTATTACTTCATACATACATTAATATGATGCAAAACAAAAGCATAAGGTTGCAACTATTACAATAATTTCATCGAATTCCGGTATCAATATCAATGCTTATCGAGATAGTTTCGTTTGTTGCAATCGTAACATCCAACGGCATATTTGTCATTATCGGACCATTAGAACGTGGCGTTTCAAAATCGACAATATATTTACCGGGCGAAAGAGTCACTTCAAAATTTCCATCAATATCCGGATTGATATTGCATATTTTTATGGTCTTCGAACGATTCCAAACCGTTGTCTGCCATTGTTTGTATGTTTCTTCAGTAGGCAAACATTCCGGTCTGGGCGGAACGGTTTCCACCGGACACAAAGGCCCAATGGATATTTTTCCTCTAAGCGTTCCGGTAGCCACATTTTCCCGAACGAAATGGATATTGTAACGATCGCAACACGGAGCAATGAGATTCAGCGTGTCTTTTCCCGCCAGTTGAATATACTTTTCAGTATCGTTATTTAATTGAATATTTGCATTCTGATCAAACTCAAAGTTGCAATATAAACCCAAAGTAGAGTTCTGTTCTGTTTGAGGCAACAGCGTCAGTTTTCCGTAAGCAATTAAAGTATCGTGTCTGACGATGCCGAAGATTCCATTCTTCTTAAGCAGTAAAAAGTCAAAATCTTTTTCAAAGCCATTTCCGGCAAATCCTCCTGAAGTCCCTACCACTTTCCAAACGCCATATATTTCCTGATAGTCCTCAGGAATAATATCGGTTGAATAATATTTCGTCGACAAGATCGCGTCCAATGGTTTCAGGCTAATGGTCTCCGTTTTACAGCCGACAATTAGCATGGAAAAACAGCCTAAAAGTATCAGATAAAATGATTTCATTTTTAAATAGTAATTCAGTTACAATTATTCTCACTTAGCTTTTCCCGCAATAGTTCAATTTCATCTTTCAGAAATTCCGGTTCATTAAAGTATTCAAAGGTTACCTTATGGGTCTCACCCGTCAACAAAACAACTTCCAACCACTCAGCACCTCCATCAGCACAATCAGGACAACCAACCACCTCAGGCAAATCGAGAAATGTGTCAAGATTAAAACCACTATTTATCGAGTCCCAAGTCTGAGAATTAGTTCCTTCCGTCTTAGTAACCGGAGTTACATCTTCGGTCCACCCCGAGCA
>QKGU01000278.1 GCA_003250325.1 Paludibacter sp. | reverse complement strand
TATCCAAATCTGGTAATTCTTCAGACATTTTCGAAAGCATGGGGAAGCGCAGCAATCCGTCTCGGAATGGCTTTTGCGTCAATCGAGATCATATCTGTATTAAATAAAATAAAGTACCCTTACAACATCAACATTCTCACTCAGAAACAAGCTTTAAAAGCACTCGAGGATGCTGAAAAAACAAAGAATTGGGTAAAAACTTTGCTTAACGAAAGAAGCAAATTAGAAGAAGATCTGAAACAACTTCCATTTGTTCAACACATATATCCAAGCGATTCAAATTTCGTTCTTGTAAAAGTGGATGATGCAAATGCCGTTTATCAATACCTGGTAAACAAAAGCATTATTGTACGAAACAGAAATACTGTTTCGCTGTGCCTTGGCTGTATTCGTATTACAGTGGGAACCCCTCATGAAAACAATACATTAATCAAGGAACTTTTGCTTTTTGAAAAATAATCAGCCATTGATGAATTCGGATTTATCAAAACAGCCCAACATTGGATTGGACACTGAAAGAAAATTGATCGAAGTAGGAATTACGACTTTCGCAGAATTACTTGCGGCAGGAACCGAGCAAGCTTTTCTTCGCCTACAGGCAATCGATCCGGGCGCATGTATCCAACTTCTATATGGTCTGGATGCGGCAATTCAAGGTATTCCTACAGGAAAACTTTCCGACTCCCGCAAGCAGGAGCTAAAAGAATTCCACAAACTTTCAAGGAAGAATCTAACCTTATAAATTACTTCCGGAATTGATCTCATATCTGCTTGACAAAAATAGAATAACGACAGACAACTATTTAAGAATCAAAGAGTCCTAAAACAAAAATTTTAGGACTCTTTTTATTTACTTAACGGCAAATATTTTACAAATTTTTCATTAAAAATTTAAACATATAGCTTTGAGATATTCAATCTAGTTTGTATATTTGCACAGTTTTTATTTAAATGTGCAAATATTACCTCGATTTTTTAATTCTTTCAAACAATAATGAGCGTGAAAATTATCAACAGCTATGACGATTTAAACCAATACGTGGGACAGGAAATTGGTGTTTCGGATTATATCACCATCAGTCAGGACCAAATAAACTTATTTGCCGATGCAACTCTGGATCATCAATGGATTCATATTGACTCTGAGCGTGCAAAAGCAGAAAGTCCGTTTAAATCGACTATCGCTCACGGATATCTAAACATATCGGTTTTGCCCTATTTGTGGGAACAAATTGTTCAGGTAAACAACTCAAAACTAACTGTTAATTATGGTATAGAAAACCTCCGTTTCAACCAACCGGTACTTGTAAACAGCGAAGTACGAGTACGCGCAAAACTAAAAGCGCTTACGAATCTGCGAGGAATTGCCAAGGCAGAAATTCAGGTTTCGATGGAAATAAAGGACAATAAAAAAACCGCTTTAGACGGTACAATTATATTTTTATATCATTTCAACTAAGCAATATTCAAAATCTAAAAAAGGGCGAAATCAATGATTTCGCCCTTTTTTATTTCGCCCCATTGTAATATTAAATTGAAAATATATTTTTGATTTGGAATTCAGAAAATAAAAGATAGATAGCTTATATATCAAAACGTTGGATTGTTTTTGCTTATCTTATGAAATTGCGTCCAAACAAAATAATGGATAAGTTATGAGCAAGAGTGATTTCAAGTTTTTGAACCTGCAATAGATTATTTTTGAATAGATTAACTATAATTTAAAGTTGTTATTTCACTGTATAAAAATATAATTGTACTTTTACGTTTTAAAATTAAATCAATACTTATGAACCATTTAATGTTTTTAGGCAATCTTGGAACCGGAGAAGTTATCGTTATTGCTCTTATTGTTTTACTTTTATTCGGCGGAAAAAAAATCCCTGAACTTATGCGTGGAATTGGGAAAGGCGTGAAAAGTTTTAAAGACGGCTTAAACGATATAGAAAATGAAATAAAAAAAGAACCGACTAAAGAAGACAAACAAGATTCGAGCAAATAAAAATGAGTGAGCAAGGTGAAAATGAAATGACATTTTGGGACCATTTGGACGAATTGCGCAAAGTTTTGTTTCGTATTGCGCTTTTTGTCGGGGTTCTCGCTCTGGTGTTCTTTTCTTACATGCGAGAGTTGTTTAACAGTATAATTCTTGCACCCACTCGAAACGATTTTTTTCTATACAGCTGGCTGAACAATTTGGCTGCAAAGCTTCCTGTTTTACCCGATTTCTGCATTGGAGAATTCCATGTCAAGGTAATCAATATAAATCTGGCATCACAGTTTTTTGTTCATATTTCAACTTCCTTCTGGTTTGCACTGGTCTTTAGCTTTCCGTTTATTATTTATCAACTTTTTCTGTTTATAAGACCAGCTTTATATCCTAATGAAAAGAAGAATGCAGGCGCAGCATTTTTCTTTGGCAATTTACTCTTTTACATTGGAGTAACTATTGGTTATATAATTGTATTTCCTCTAACATTGCGATTTTTAGCAGGTTATCAACTTAGCGATTATATTGAGAATAGCGTTTCGCTCGATTCGTACATGGGAAGTTTTCTCATGTTATGCTTCATAATGGGACTGGTTTTCGAGTTGCCTTTGTTATCATGGATATTGTCTCAATTAGGAATATTAAAGCGGAGTTTCTTTAACAAATTCAGAAAGCACGCTATTGTTGCGCTATTAGTTATTGCCGCATTTATTACTCCGTCCGGCGATCCGTTTACGCTTATGGTCGTATTTTTGCCCATCTATATGCTATGGGAAATAAGTGCCATGATTGTAAAAAAATAATTTTTATTTTAATTATCGACAAATAAATCCTCTAACACAAAATAATTGAACCATTATGAAACGACGGGATTTTTTCAAATCAGCAGCAGCTTTGGGGCTGGCTACCGTAGTAAAGCCAGATTCATTTGCTGCAACTGCAAGCGGAATGTCAGTGCAAGCAGACACAGATATGGTTGCTGTAATGGGTGGCGAGCCAGGAGTTATGCTTACTCGTGCCATGAAAGAGCTTGGTGGAATTGGGAAATTTGTAAAAAAAGGAAATAAAGTCGTCATCAAACCGAATATAGGTTGGGACAGAAAACCGGAATTAGCTGCAAACACAAACCCTGAGATCGTATCGACATTGGTAAAAATGTGCAAGAGTGCTGGTGCTTCCGAAGTGTTGGTGTTCGACCACACTTGTCACGATTGGAAAAAAAGCTACACCAACAGCGGGATAGAAAAAGCAGTAACCGACGCTGGCGGCAAAATGGTACCGGGAAATGACGAATCGTATTACCGTGAAGTAGAATTGCCCAACGGTGTAAATCTGAAAAAGACTAAAATACACAAAGCAATTCTCGACTGCGATGTATGGTTCAATGTGCCGATATTAAAACACCACGGAGGAGCGAAAAATTCAATTTCCATGAAGAACTTAATGGGAATTGTTTGGGACAGAGGGTTCTATCATGGGCATGATTTACACCAATGCATTGCCGACACAGCCACCTACACAAAAAAACCAGCTTTGAATATTGTTGATGCGTATCGGATTATGAAATCGAACGGCCCGCAAGGAAAATCGGAAGCCGATGTGGTTACACTGAAATCACTTATCGTTTCAGCTGATTTTGTTGCAGCTGACACCGCAGCCATGAAAATGTTTTCCCAAGTAAGCCCGACAGACATTAACGATGTACGTTATATTGGATTAGCTGAAAAACTAAAAGTGGGTACTCAGAATTTAGATAAACTCAACGTAAAAAAAATCAAACTTTGATTTTTAACTCAATAGCACGTTTTGTTCAATTAAATTTTTGTAGTCACAATGAAGTTTCTGAAAAAAATCCGGGTTGTTTTAGCGATACTCTTTTTTCTTCCTATTTTGCTCTTTTTCGTTGATTTTACGGGAAAGCTGCCTTTACATCTGCATTCCTTGCTTAAAATTCAATGGATTCCGGCATTGCTATCTTTAGATTTTGGAATTATTATTTTTCTATTGATCCTTAGTCTTTTTTTTGGAAGAATCTATTGTTCAACCATCTGTCCTTTGGGCGTTTTTCAGGATGTCGTTTCGTGGAAAGCGAGATTGTTTAAGAAGAAATACAAGTTCAACCACACAAAACCGCAAAACATCTTGCGATACTCGTTGCTGGCTTTAACTGTTGTGGTTTTTGTAGCAGGAAGTTCGTCGTTGCTCATTTTGCTAGATCCTTACAGCACTTTCGGACGATTTGCTTCGCAACTTTTCAGTCCGCTGGTAATCGGGGCAAACAATGCTTTAGCTTTCGTTATGAACGGAACGGGGAATTATACCCTTTACAAAGCAGAACAGGCCACATTCGTTCCAATAGCTTTTATTATTTCCATTTCATTTTTCGTACTTGTTGGAGTAATGTCGTGGTTCAGGGGAAGATTGTACTGTAACACAGTTTGCCCTGTTGGTTCTACTCTCGGACTTCTTTCCCGTTTCTCATTATTTCGCATTTCAATCAAAGAATCGACTTGTACCAGTTGTGGTTTGTGCGAAAAATCTTGTAAATCGGAATGTATCGACAGCAAAAAAATGACAGTAGACGATAGTCGTTGCGTAAGCTGTTTCAATTGTTTGAGTACTTGTAAAAAAGCAAGCCTGAAATATGAATTCAGATATAAAAAACCGGAGAAAAAAGAAACAGAACAAGTTAGTGCACAAAACAGCAGAAGAGCATTTCTGGCAACATCAGGTGCTTTAATCGCATCAGTTGCACTAGCAAAAGCGAATAATATTTCCGGCAAAAAAGACAGCATTTTGAGCCGAAAACCAATAATGCCTCCGGGAGCTAAAAACCTTGATCACTTCAACACTCATTGTACTGGCTGTCAGCTTTGTGTTTCGAAATGTCCGATGCAGGTATTAAAGCCTGCAACCCTACAATATGGCATTTCGGGAATTATGCAACCACATTTGGAGTTTTCTACTCACGTTTTTTGTACTTACGAATGCAATATTTGCTCAGAAGTTTGTCCAACAAAGGCTTTAGAAAAGCTAAAAATGGAGGATAAAAAGCTGACGCAAATCGGAATTGCTAAGTTCAGAAAAAACATGTGCGTGGTGTACACCGACGAAAAAGACTGTGGTGCCTGTTCGGAACACTGCCCTACTCAGGCTGTACATATGATTCCCTACAAAAACGGATTGACGATTCCGGAAGTTACCGACGATCTTTGTATCGGTTGTGGTGGTTGCGAATCCATTTGTCCGGTACGACCGCATCAAGCAATTTATGTTGAAGGTGTTGCCAATCAAATTTTTGCACAAAAACCGGAAGAAGCTAAAAAGTTTGATAAAGTCATCGACGATTTTGGCTTTTGATATTCTTCATCCTTTTACTTTATCAATATTTTAACACTTCCTCCTTTATATTTAGAGTAAGTTTTACGAAGTTTAAAACATAAGAAAATATCATCTCACAGCAATTGTTATTTTGTCCAAATGACTAAAAAAGCTATCTTTGCATAGCAAACAATTAAGCTGATAAATGCTCGAGATCGTAATAAAAGGAATTCTAATCGGTTTATGTATTTCCGTTCCATTGGGTCCCATCGGAATGCTAACTATACAAAGAACACTAAACAGAGGACAAAAATATGGAATTGCCACCGGACTTGGTGCGACATTCTCTGATTTGGTTTATACGATTATCACTCTTTTCTTTTTAAGCTTTGTTCTCGACTTTATCGAAGTTCACCGGTTTATAATTCAGCTATTAGGAAGTGTAATTGTTGGAATTTTTGGTTTTTTCATTTACAACAGTCATCCATCTACCCAACCCAAACCCAACGAAACTCAAAAGCATAGTCTGTTTAGCGACTTTGTGACTTCGTTCGGACTTACGTTTTCCAATCCGCTTGTTTTATTTGTATTAATTGCTTTATTCGCTCGTTTCGAATTCATTGGAAGCGGCACAACGCTTTTTGTTTCAATCTGTGGCATTCTATCAATTCTTATAGGAGCTTTAATTTGGTGGAATATTCTTACCTTTTTTGTAAGTCGCTTCAAAAACCGCCTGAACATGCGTGAACTTAAACTCATCAATCGGATTACAGGCCTTATAATCATTCTTATTGGTTGTGTCGGACTTTTTTTAAGCCTGATAAAATAAAAGTCAGTCCGTTTCACAACGACCTGACTTCATATATAATTAATCCTGAAGATTAATAAACAAAATGTTCTCTTTTAAAATCTGTCAATCTATTTATCCTTGAATACGAATTACGGCATTGTTGTTTTCTGATAATGAGTTCATCATTTCTTCCTTCGTCATTTTTCCGCTTATCCATATCAAACTGAATTCTCCTTTTTCCTGCGTTACGATAAGCATGTCCGATTTTGCATTTTCCCCGAAGCGATAATAAATATTTACCTTTTCGCCTTTATCACGGGTTTCAACTGCGGATTCAAAATTTCCGGCACTTAATACCGCTTTCAAATCTCTATCCAGACTTTTCCACAAGCCCGATTCTGGAGTCGATTTTAAGGTTAAAATCTTAATACCTTTCATTTTAGCAGCAATCGCTTTGTCTTTCTTTTCCATTCCGCCCAAAGCAGCTGCCATATTCATCATTCCATTCCCGATCGACACATACTCAAAACGTTCATCATCGGCATATTTATCGAACAATTTTTCAAGTGTTTGGGCTTGGCTTGTTGCTACAAATACTAACATCACAGCAACTAAAGTTATCATCTTTTTCATCTCTATTTAAAATTTAATTTATTTTGTAACTCATTTATTTTATCTCTTGTTTCCGAAACTTTTTGCATTGGCTTCAGACTTTCTCTTACTTTCTCCATATTTTCCATCGGTTTCATGCTTTTTCTCAGCATTTCGCTTGCTTTGCTGAGTTTCTGTTCTGCATATTTTGTAGCATATTCAGCATCTTCAATCCTGTTTCCGGAAATGACTGCATAATTTTGATTTTCGACAGGACTCTGCAACCATAAAGTAATTGCCAAAGCTGCTGCTATGCCCGAATAAGATATTGTTCGAATCCAGAATCGGGAAGTTGACTTTTTCTGATGACTGATGATCTTTTTGTCCGGTTTGGCCGTTTCTTTGCTTTCTTCATCAAACAAAGCAAACATCGGACGATACATTTCGTGTTCAGGTGACACATCTTCACTCAGAAAGTATCTTTTCAGTTCATTCTCTTCCTCTACCGAAGTTTCTGCCCGGAAGTATTTTTCCAGTAATTCATTTAACTTTTCCATATATTCTTTTCTGTGCGGTTCTGTTCAAATAATATCTTTTCCCTTATTCTTTGTCGTGCTCTCGACAGGTTCACTGTTACTGCATTTTCGGTAAGCGACGTAACAAAAGCAATTTCGCTTATTTCCATTCCTTCCACATCCCGCATCCTAATTATTGTTCTTTGTAAATCAGGGAGTCCATCAATTAAATCTTTCACCTGTTTTACCATATCCGTTCTCTCTATTTGCAGATGCGGATTTGGTTCGTTGTATTCAACTTCAGCAGGCAATTCAACTTCGTCTTTGTTTTTTCTCAATACATCGAGACACAAATTCCGCATGGATTTCATTGCAAAGGCAGGTACATTTTCAACCTGATCGAGCATTTTTCTTTTTTCCCACAATTTTAAATTCAAATCCTGCACCGCGTCCTGTGCAGCATCGCCATTCTGCAGCATCGACTTTGCAAATCGAAACAACTTATCCGAAAGGCTAAGAATCTGTTGATTAAACTGTGTTGAATCCATATAAAATTATCAAATTTTCATCCGATCTCAGTTGACGGTTTTCGAACATGTCTTTCTGACCAATCAACATCTACGCTGCAGCAACGATTGTGTTTCGATTTAATTTTGTCCGTTTACATGTATGACGAAAAAGGCGAAATAATATTACATTGTAAATATAAAATTATATGATTATCCGCAAAGTGTCCTATTGTAAATTTTCGATTTAAAATCTGGAGTATAAGAAACGGCAGTAATAAGCAGTCTGTCGAATATTTTTTCTCCAAAATATCTTCTGTTGAATTTATAGCAGAACTCATTGAGA
>QKGU01000128.1 GCA_003250325.1 Paludibacter sp. | reverse complement strand
ATTTCATGTAACATTTCTTCATCAAGTGGTTTCAGGAAACGCATGTCGTAGTGTGCTATGGAAATGTTTAATTTGTTCTCAATCTCAACTATGGATTTTTCGACATTGTTTCCAATTGTTCCGAGTGAAAGGATGGCAAGATCTTTTCCTTCTTTCAGACATTCGCCTTTTCCAATTTTTTGAAGCTTCATAGGAGTCCTCCAGTTTACCAAAAATCCTTTACCTCTTGGATAACGTATCACGAAAGGACCCATGTTCTTTTGCTGAGCTGTAAACATTAGATTCCTTAATTCTGATTCGTTTCGAGGAGCTGATATTGTTAAATTAGGAATGCAACGCATGTAAGCAAGATCGAATAATCCGTGATGTGTAGCTCCGTCGGAACCAACAATTCCGGCACGGTCGAGGCAGAGGACTACATTCAATTCCTGTAATGCAACATCATGAATAACATTATCATATGCTCGTTGCATAAACGATGAATAAATATTGCAGAACGGTATTAGCCCTTCTTTGGCAAGTCCGGCCGAAAAAGTTACGGCGTGTCCCTCTGCAATTCCCACATCAAAAACTCTTTTCGGAAATTCACGTTGCATAATGTTCATACAACAGCCCGATGGCATTGCCGGTGTAATTGCCACGATATCTTCGTTTTCGCGAGCCAGTTCCAATAATGTTTCGCCAAATACATCCTGAAAGAGTGGTGGAGTTGCTATATCGGAACCTGAAGTTTTTCTTTCGCCCGTTTCTACATCGAATTTTCCTGGAGCATGCCATACTGTAACCGATTTCTCTGCAGGTTCATAACCTTTCCCTTTATGGGTAATACAATGGA
The DNA here is from genome assembly GCA_003250325.1 of Paludibacter sp. Classification (GTDB taxonomy): domain Bacteria; phylum Bacteroidota; class Bacteroidia; order Bacteroidales; family Paludibacteraceae; genus Paludibacter. The sequence continues at coordinate 1,264 of QKGU01000128.1, read as the reverse complement.
GTACTTTTGGCCCTCTAAAGTCTTTTATGTCCGACAAAACCCGAACAAGTCCTTCGATATCATGACCATCTACCGGGCCAAAATAACGAATATTTAAGCCTTCGAAAATGTTATGCTGCTTTGTTAAAGCTGCTTTTACTGTATTATTAAAACTTAGAATTCTCTCTTTTTTTCGCTCGTTGATAATTCCAAGCTTTTTGAGCAGGATATAAGCTTTATGACGTAAATTGTTATATGTCTGCGATGTGGTAATGTCGACAAGATACTGAGTAAATCCTCCTTGTATCGGATCAATGGCCATTTGATTGTCGTTGAGGATAATCAGAAGGTTGTTTTTATCCATCGAAGTGTTGTTCAGTCCTTCGAAAGCCAATCCTCCCGTCATGGCACCATCACCGATAACCGCTACAACCTGTCTGTCGGGTTCGTTTTTTAATAAAGATGCGACCGACATTCCCAATCCTGCTGAAATAGAAGTGGAAGAATGACCCACGCCAAACGCATCGTATTCGCTTTCTTTGGGTGAGGGAAATCCACACAGACCTTTAAACTGACGATTGGTGTGGAATTGATCTCTCCTTCCGGTCAGGATTTTATGTCCATACGCCTGATGACCAACATCCCAAACAATTCGATCGTATGGTGTGTTAAATACGTAATGCAGCGCGACGGTCAACTCAACTACTCCCAAACTGGAGCCTAAATGTCCCGGGTTTTTGGATACTTCATCGATAATGAATTCTCTAAGTTCTTCACAAACAGCGGGAAGTTCTTTTTTATTGATATTCTTTAAATCAACGGGTGAGTTTATGTTGTTTATGTATTGGAATGATCTGTTTCTCATGGTAACGTCAAAATAAAACATACAAAAATACAAATATATTGTCATTTTTCAATTTACGACGAATATATTTGCTAAGAATTGATTTTTATATAACAAACAAAAATGAAAATTGCTCATAGGTTCTCACAATCTCTTTATTTAAAAAAAGTTAGGATTGTAGCATGTTTAGGAAATGTAGAAGCATATTTTGGGGCGATTATAATATTTGGTTGACAAAAAAAAACACTGTATCTTAGTGCTGTTTTTCTAAACGTGATTTTTTTAATTCTACAACATTTAAAACTATGGAACACAACTATTGTATAATAATGGCAGGTGGCGTAGGAAGTCGTTTTTGGCCATTTAGTCGCAATGATCGTCCGAAGCAGTTTTTGGATTTTTTTGGAACGGGACGCTCACTTTTGCAAATGACTTTTGACC
>QKGU01000295.1 GCA_003250325.1 Paludibacter sp. | reverse complement strand
AATAAAAAGAGTAAATAAACAACAAACTAATGATGGCAATAAATGCCCAGAGTATGATTCCCAATATCATTGGCTTCGCTCCTACCGATTTTATTACTTTTCGGGACAATCCTGCTCCAATAAAAAATAATGTCAACGTCAATCCTTGTTTTGCAACAACGACTATTTCCTGACCTATTTTTACCGGCACAATATTAAATGAGTTCACGATCATAGCCACAATAAAAAAGAGGATAAACCATGGAATAACCACTTTATCTCCTTTAGATTTAAAATAAAAAGATGTAAAAACAGAAAGCGGAATGATCCACAATGCACGTGTCAGCTTTACGGTTGTGGCAATTTTCAAAGCCTGCTCTCCATACGTTGCACCCGCTCCCACCACGGAACTAGTATCGTGGATGGCAATGGCTGCCCACATCCCAAATTGTTGCTGAGTCAATTCCAGCCAATGTCCCAAAACCGGAAATAAAAACAAAGCAATTGCATTCAACACAAAAATGGTAGCTAAGGAAACCGACATTTCACTTTCGTCAGCCTTAGCAATAGGTCCAACCGCAGCAATGGCACTTCCACCACAAATGGCCGTACCCGATGCAATTAAATATGATGAAACTTTTGATACTTTAAACCATTTCCCCACTATTATTCCCAAGAACATAACACTCGCCACCGACACAATGGTAAAAATCACGCCATCGCTTCCGGCTTTCAACGATTCCTGAAGATTCATTCCAAAACCAAGTCCTACTACCGAGATTTGCAATAGATATTTGGAAACTTTCTTGGTAAATTTTTGAAACGGATTTCCCAACGTTAAAGCGAAGATTAAACCCAAAAATAAAGCCAGCGGAGGAGTTGCATAACTTGTCAAACAAAATATCGCTAAAAACAAATAAACTACAATCTTAAAATTACTCATGACTACGTTCATTTTTAAGAAGTGCAAAGTTACATTTTTTCAATCTAAACAAGCCATCAAATGCCTACAATTTCAGACGTTAGAAAATTGTTGAAAACTTTATCAGACAATAGCGACCCATCCAGAGGTAAAATTTTTGTACATTTGTGATAGTAAAAAAACTGTTGGTTTCATGCGCCTAAACTCCTTATCCATTCTCAATTATAAAAATATTCACGAAGCAGAATTGGTCTTTTCACCAAAGATCAACTGCTTTATTGGGAACAACGGCATGGGAAAAACCAACATTCTCGACGCTATTTATTTTTTGTCATTTTGCAAAAGTCACTCAAACTCAATTGATTCTCAAAACATCCTACATGATGCTGATTTTGCTCTTATTCAGGGGAAATATCAAATCGGCGACAACATTGAAGATGTCTATTGCGGACTGAAACATCGACAGAAAAAACAATTCAAACGAAACAAAAAAGAATACGAACGACTCTCCGACCATATTGGATTATTACCGTTGGTGCTGGTTTCGCCGGACGATTCAGTGCTGATATCAGAGGGCAGCGACGAGCGCAGAAAATTTGTCGACGGAGTAATTTCGCAATACAATAAGAATTATCTCCAGCAACTTCTTCAATATAATAATGCATTAAAACAACGAAATGCACTATTAAAAAGTGAAACGCTAACAGACGATTCATTACTGGAAATTTGGGAAGATCAAATGGCATTTTTCGGTTCCTATATTCACGAGCAACGCAAAGTGTTCATTGATGAGTTTATTCCAATATTCCAACAACTCTACACATTCATTTCGGGAGGGAATGAAGAAATATCCCTCAAATATCAGTCTCAGCATCACGAAAATGATATAAAGTTGCGTATGCAAACGACGCGCGAACGCGACAAAATACTGGGCTATTCCACTCAGGGAATACACAAGGATGAACTTGAAATGCTGCTCGATGGTTATCCAATAAAAAGAGTTGGCTCGCAGGGACAAAACAAAACATATCTTATTTCGCTCAAGCTTGCTCAATTCTATTTTTTAAAACGAACTCATAACTTATCACCTCTTCTCTTACTCGATGATATATTTGACAAACTGGATTCCGAGCGTGTAAAAAAAATTATTGAACTTGTTTCCGGTGAAACTTTTGGTCAAATATTTATTACCGACACCAA
>QKGU01000030.1 GCA_003250325.1 Paludibacter sp. | reverse complement strand
TTTGATCGAAATGCTTGGATGCTATTGAAATATGTCGTACTTTTGCATCGTGATTTTTTCATAGTATTAGATTTAAGGTTAACAAAAAGATTGGTAGTATGCCGTGAGGCAAGCTACCTTTCGTCTTTTATGGAGGTTGCCATTCGGCAATCTTTTTTGTTTTTAGTAGTTAACTTTCTGAACCAATCCTCTTCTTTTCTTGTTTTTATTAAGCAGGCAATTACAATCTCTAAAACATGAATACCTTCAATATGAATAAGATAGCATTAATTGGGGCAAGTGGATTTATCGGTTCGGTGATTTTGAAAGAAGCACTTGAAAGAGGGCATTTGGTGACTGCAATTGTGAGAAATCCTCAGAAAATCAATTTTAATCATTCGAATCTGATCATAAAAGAATGCGATGTGCTTGTTCCTGAAAATGTAGAAATACATACGAAGGGGAATGACGTTGTAATTAGCGCGTATAATCCGGGCTGGACGAACACGAACATCGCCGAAGATACCACTAAAGCATATCGATCCATTATTGAAGGAATAAAAAAAGCGGAAATACCCAGATTGTTGATTGTAGGAGGAGCTGGCAGTCTGTTGGTTCCGGGTGGAAAAAGATTAATGGATACCGGAGTTATTCCAAAGAGCTATTTGCCGGCTGTAGAAGCTTTAGCAAATGTATATTATGGTTTGAAGGAAAATGAAAGTGACTTGAACTGGTCATTTTTCTCTCCCGCAGGGAATATCACTCCCGGAATTCGAACCTGTGAATTCCGTCTCGGTAAAGATTATATGATTGTTGGCGAAAATGGCGAAAGTAATATTTCGGTACAGGACTATGCCGTTGCAATGATTAACGAAGTTGAAAATCCACAACATATTAATCAGCGTTTTACAATCGGTTATTAAATTATAGATAAGAGGTACTTAAAGTATGGATGGCTTTCTGTTGGTAATTCTTCGGAGAGCCATTTTTTATTTTGAGAAACGGCATAAAAAAATTATTTTTGCAAATAAATATAATAATCTCTATTCTAATGAATATTCTTCTTCTTGGTTCGGGTGGTCGCGAACATGCGTTGGCTTGGAAAATAGCTCAAAGTCCAAAACTTTCAAAACTTTACATTGCACCCGGAAATCCCGGAACATCACAGGTGGGAACAAATTTAGCCATTGCGGCTGATAACTTTCCGGCACTGAAACAAGCTGCTTTGGAGTACAAAATTGACATTGTGGTCGTTGGTCCCGAAGATCCGTTGGTAAAAGGAGTAGTTAACTTTTTTGCTGAAGATGCGGATCTGAAAAATATCGCAGTGGTTGGTCCGGATAGAGTGGGAGCACAGTTGGAAGGAAGTAAGGATTTCTCGAAACAATTTATGTTCCGTCACAATATTCCAACGGCAGGTTATTTGAGTGTTACCGAACAAAATATAGAAAAAGGAATTTCATTCCTCAAAAGTTTGAAAGCACCTTATGTTTTGAAAGCGGATGGATTAGCTGCCGGAAAAGGAGTGCTTATCCTGAACGATTTGGATGAAACGATTGGCGAACTAAAATCGATGTTGGATGGAAAATTTGGTGCGGCCAGCAAAACGGTGGTGATCGAAGAGTTTTTGTCCGGAATCGAATGTTCTGTTTTTGTGATTACTGATGGTAAAAATTATAAAATTCTTCCGGAAGCCAAAGATTATAAACGTATTGGCGAAGGCGATAAGGGTTTGAATACCGGAGGTATGGGTGCTGTTTCGCCCGTTCCATTTGCCGATGCTGAATTCATGCAGAAAGTGGAAAATAGAATTATTCGTCCAACGGTGGAAGGACTTTATAACGAAGGTATTGTTTACAAGGGTTTTATTTTCTTCGGATTGATAAAGGTGGACGGCGAACCATATACAATTGAATACAATGCCCGCATGGGTGATCCTGAAACAGAAGTGGTAATGCTTCGTTTGAAATCAGATTTTGTTGATTTGCTGGAAGGAGTTGCTCAGGGCAACCTGAATGAAAAAACAGTGGAATTTGACGACCGTTCGGCTGTTACCGTTGTGTTGGTGTCAGGCGGATATCCCGAAACTTTCGAAAAAGGAAAAGTGATAACAGGACTGGAAGAAGTGGAAGGCAGTATTGTATTTCATGCAGGAACAACCAGCAAAGACGATGATATTGTTACTTCTGGTGGTCGCGTAATGGCTGTGAGCTCTTATGGAAGTTCAAAAGCGGACGCATTGGCAAAATCATTCAGCAATGCTAAGAAAATTCAATACGAAGGAAAGTATTTCAGAAGCGATATAGGATTTGACTTATAGGATTCCCTAAATCTCCCATATGGGGACTTAAAGGATTCGTTTGAATTAGTCTAAATAAAATAACCAACTATAATTTTCCCCTTTTGGGGACAAAGGGGTTTATGGCAAAAATTTTAGTTATCGACGACGAGCGCAGCATCCGGAATACATTGAAAGATATTCTGGAGTTCGAAAAACATCAGGTAGCACTGGCCGAAAATGGTAAATCGGGCTTGGAATCTGCTCAAAATGAAGTTTACGATCTTATTTTTTCGGACATAAAAATGCCGGAAATGGACGGTATTGAACTATTGTCCAACTTAATGGAGAAAGAGATTGAAGCTCCCGTGGTAATGATTTCCGGTCATGGAAATATTGAAACAGCAGTAGAATGCATTAAAAAAGGTGCGTTCGATTTTATAGAAAAACCCATCGATTTGAACCGCTTGCTCATTACTGTTCGTAACGCTTTGGATAGAAAAAATCTGGTTGTCGAAACGAAAACGCTTAAAAAGAAAGTGGCAAAACGCCATCAAATGATTGGTGCGTCCCCAGCGATTGAAAAAGTGAGAATGATGATCGAACGTGTTGCTCCAACCGATGCGCGTGTGTTGATTACCGGCGAGAACGGAACCGGAAAAGAAGTGGTTGCCCGATTGCTTTTCGAGCAAAGCAACCGCACCGATGCACCATTCGTAGAAGTAAACTGTGCAGCAATACCATCGGAATTGATCGAAAGTGAACTGTTCGGTCATGAAAAAGGGGCGTTTACTTCTGCCATCAAACAACGAATCGGAAAATTTGAGCAAGCTGATAACGGAACTATTTTCCTGGATGAAATAGGGGATATGAGTCTTTCGGCGCAGACAAAAGTATTACGTGTATTGCAGGAAAACGAACTTACCCGCGTGGGAAGCGATAAAAGCATAAAAGTAAATGTGCGGGTGTTTGCTGCCACCAACAAAAACCTGAAAGCAGAAATTGAAAAAGGAAATTTCCGGGAGGATTTGTATCATCGCTTGAATGTAATTCCCATCCATGTACCGAGTCTCGACGAGCGAAAAGACGATATTCCTTTGCTGGTAACTCATTTCTGCGAGTTGATTTGCAGCGAACAGGGCCGACAAACAAAAACATTTGATGAATCGGCTATCGGGTTACTCAAATCCCGCTCTTGGACTGGTAATATCCGCGAATTGCGCAATGTGGTTGAACGATTGATTATATTAGGAGGAGCAATTATTTCGAAAGAAGATATTGAAATGTTTGCGTAAAAAAGTATCAATAATGCCTAAAATAAAAAAGTCAAAAATCACAAGGTTTTTGACTTTTTTTTGTTTGTAAGTATTTGTAATACAGTGATTAAACATTAAATCTGAAATGCATTATGTCGCCATCCTGAACGACATACTCTTTTCCTTCTACGTTCATTTTTCCGGCTTCTTTACAGGCTGCTTCCGAGCCCAGCTTGATAAAATCATCGTATTTAATAACCTCGGCACGGATAAATCCTTTTTCGAAATCGGAGTGAATAACGCCTGCGCATTGCGGAGCTTTCCAGTTTCGTTCGAAGGTCCATGCGCGCACTTCCTGAACACCCGCTGTGAAATAAGTTTGCAAGTCGAGCAAATGATATGCAGCGCGGATAAGTCGCGAAACACCGGATTCTTTCAATCCGGCTTCTTCCAAAAACATCTGACGTTCTTCGTAAGTTTCAAGCTCGGCAATATCTGCCTCGGTAGCAGCGGCAACAATCAGAATTTCGGCTTCTTCGTCTTTTACAGCTTCGCGCAAAGCATCAACGTAAGCGTTTCCGTTAACCGCCGAAGCTTCGTCTACATTGCAAATATACATCACTGGTTTATCAGTAAGCAGATAAAGATCTTTCACCAGTTTTTTATCCAACGGATCCAGTTTTACAGTACGTGCCGACTTTCCCTGCATCAAAGCATCTTTATATTGAAGGTAAATATCGAACAACGCTTTGGCTTGTTTGTCGCCGGCAGCAGCTTGCTTTTGCACTTTGCTGATACGACTTTCGACGGTTTCAAGGTCTTTCAGTTGGAGTTCGGTATCAATAATTTCTTTGTCGCGAACGGGATTGATGCTGCCATCGACATGAACAATATTATCGTTTTGGAAACAACGTAACACATGCAAAATAGCATCAGTCTCGCGAATGTTGGCCAAAAATTTATTTCCCAGTCCTTCGCCCTTGCTGGCACCTTTCACCAATCCGGCAATATCTACAATTTCTACAGTGGTTGGTACAATTCGCTGCGGATGAACCAGTTCTGATAGTTTGTTAAGTCGTTCGTCAGGTACGGTAATCACACCAACATTTGGTTCGATAGTACAAAATGGAAAATTTGCAGCTTGCGCTTTAGCGTTTGAAAGACAGTTGAATAAGGTAGATTTACCAACGTTGGGTAAACCCACGATACCACATTGAAGAGCCATATTTTATTGAGTTTGTAAAGTTTGTAAAGTTCAAAAGTTTATAAAGTTCAAGTATCGAAGTTTTACGGTTGATTTTTTATTAACTTACCTCTTGCCTTCTTGCCTCTTACGTCTGAATTGGCCTGCAAAGATACGATAAAAATACAGGAGAATAAAATAAGATGAATTTAGGCATAACAATAAGTTAAGGAATTAAACGTTTTAAAATTAACTTTCATAAAAATATTCATTTTTGAACCTAAATGCTATGAATTTTAGTTCAAAGCATAAAAGTTAATTATTAAGGCTAAATATATTTAACAAATAAATGGCTGTTAAAACTATAAATTATTTTTGTTCACAATATCAAATCTGAAAAAATCTATATGAAACAATTCATAGTCCTTACAGTATTTTCTTTCTTCGCTTCATTATCGGTAAATGCCCAACAGGAAATCTATTTTAATGCTTCAAAGCCCGAAGATTTAAAAGTGGAATCGTTAAAAGGAGTGGAGCTTCAAATGGGTTTTAATCCCTTTAAAATATTTAGTTCGGATATATATTTTAATCCAATTCCATATTATGCAGGCTTTTTCTGTGAAAAAAGAATTGCTCCTACAATGACCTTGGGGTATTCGGCAGGATTATTTGGAACAACACAAAAAATGCCTGTTATGATATACGATTCTATTTCGGGAGGTTATTATGGATATGGCAGCAATTCAAATTATGAAAAGGTCTATAGTTTGGGATTAAGAGCTGGACTTGAACCTCGTTGGTATTGGACATTTAAAAAACGGGCAGCATTGAATAAGGCAAGACTTAATTCTGGTTGGTTTTTGTCAATGCCATTGAACTATGAATATTTAATGTATACTACTTATAAGCCTATTTATCCTCCAAATATCCAAAATACTTATCATTCTTATGGATATCTCACTTTAAAACCTACTATTGGTTACCGTCAGTCTATTACGAAAAATATATTTTTAGAAGGTAGTTTTGGATATGGTATTGGTTTGTCCTTATCAAGTCAAAATGGACATTTTTTCCCATTTCTATCAAATACAGAACCCGAACTTAAAATCAAAGCTGCATATACTTTTAAATAATGAAAAAACTAATTTATTTGCTTTTTGTATTGCTGGCAATTGCCTGCGACAATGTAAAAACAGTGGAAGCTCCGTGGGATATTGATCCTGTTCCGGTTGTATTTTCCATTCTTTCGCCCGATGCACCCGTACAGGTTTATCTGAACCAAACCTGCAACAGTAATTATCTCCCGGTGAAAAATCCGTACACTGAAGCCAAAGTATTTATTTGTGGGCAGGATAGTAACTGGACGCAACTTACCCGGCTAAATCCTGATACTTGTGTCTTTATAAATCAGGGAAATACTTTTTTGATTGAAAAGGGGAAGACGTATTCGTTGAAAGTTGAATTGGAGAATAAAACCATTCATGCTCAAACTCAGATTCCAGCGGTGGCTGCTACTATCGAGAGTGTGGTTTGTACATACAAGCCAACTGACAATATATCGTACAAAATTTATATCAACAACAAGGTAGTCGAAGTAACTAGCTTACCAATTAAAGTAACCAGCAAATTACCTCTTAATAAAGACTATGGCTACGATTTGTCTGCTTTCGCGAATGCTGAAATTCAATTAACGTATTTTATCGATAATGTATATGAATCTCAGTATTTTGAATGTCCAAAAGGTTCTTCTTCATTTATGCTCTATCTGCACACATTAGATCCCAATTTCAAAAAATATCAAATGGAAGGTTCCATTCTTGAAATGGATGATTTTGGCGGAAATCCGATTTTGGCAATCATTCAACGATTTGGTGGCGTGTTGCCTCAGTTTTCGAATATTGAAAACGGAGTAGGGCTGTTTGGTTGCTATGTAACCGATAGCACAAGAGTTGAAATAGCAAATTATTCACAGCGAAACGAATAGAAATGAGAACGAAAATATGTATTTATCTAATGGTTTGCTGTTTCGGAATAATGAGCCTTGCTGCGCAGCAAAATGAAATCCGTTTCAAGGTGTATGGACAAGTGGTAGATGCACGAACCAATAAGCCCATAAAGAAAATTCCGATAACCGTTTTGCCTTTTAATAAAATAGTAGATGCAAATGCAAGCGGTAAGTTTCTTTTTAATATGCCGCTGGGGACTTATTCGTTTGTGATTGATTATTATCCGTTCGACAAGCAGGAAGTAAAACTCGATTTACAATCGGATACAACCTTGCTGATTAAGCTTCAATCACCGTTTACGTCACAATATATTGAAGAAATTGAAGTAATCAGTTCCAAACTAGCAACTGAAGCTCCTGCAAGCATGGAGCAGTTGGATGCTCACACCTTCAAAACTTTGCCGGCCATAATTGGCGAGCGTGACATTCTCAAATCTCTTTCGCTTACAGCGGGAGTAACTTCGAGTGGCGAAGGAGCGGCCGATATGCAGGTAAGAGGTGGAACTCACGGGCAAAATCTATATTTGTTGGATGGCATTCCGCTTTTTTCCACCGATCATTTTTTTCGGATTGATTTCGGCTTACAATCCAACCATTATTCGGAGTGCTAAGCTTTATAAATCCGATTTCCCGGTAGAATTCGGAGGTAAAATATCTTCCGTTCTGAATGTGTTGACTGAAGATGCAAATCTGCAAAAATTTAAGGGAGAAGCCGAAATAGGAATCCTGTCGAGTAAATTGGCACTCAACTTCCCATTAGTGAAAGATAAGTTGGCTCTTTCGGTGGCTGGTAGAATTTCTAATTACAGTATTGCAAATATTGTTTCACCTCTTTTGCCCGAAAGCTCAGGAACCCGATTTGGAGTTCATTTTGGTGATTTCAATTCCAATCTGCTTTGGAAAATATCAGAAAAAGACAAGCTGAAACTCACTTTTTTTAGCAATACGGATGGCATAAATGTCTACAGTTCGTTTAATACCGAAAAAGACAAAGTTTGGATAAAAAATTTTCAGCAAAATGTGGGACTTAATTGGTACAGAACAATTTCTGAAAAAGCAAAAAATCATTTGATGGCTTATGCTGACAGATACGGATATGATTTCGGACAAGCCGTAAGTTATACGAATTCTGATATAAAAGAAATTATACAAATGTTGACCGGAATAAATTCTACTGGATTGGAAGATAGATTCAATTATAATTTTTATGATAAATGGAAGTTAAATGCCGGAGCAACTGTAAAATTATATGGATTTTCACCTTTTCAGATTAATGTGAACGACTCGAGTGTTGCAGCCATTCAAACCACAGTTCAAAATCGGTTGTTGGAAGGTATTGCTTTTGTCGGAACTGATTATGAATTAGCAAAGAATCAGAATGTGACAGCAGGTTTACGTTTC
>QKGU01000149.1 GCA_003250325.1 Paludibacter sp. | reverse complement strand
GTAACTCAAATCAATGCAGGTACGCAACATAATGTGATTCCCGATAAATGTTCGTTTGTGGTGGATATCAGAAGCAATGAAATGTATTCGAACCAGGAAATACTGGACGAGGTGAAACGTAATGTTTCGTGCGAGGTAACTGCCCGTTCGACTCGTTTAAGTTCTACAGCTACGCCGCTTGAACACCCAATTGTATATAAAGGGAAATCATTGAAGCGAAAATTGTTTGGTTCGCCAACGCTTTCCGATCAGGCGTTGCTTAATTTTCCAAGCGTAAAAATGGGTCCGGGCGAATCGTCACGTTCTCATACTGCTGACGAACATATTTTGATTGACGAAATCGGCGAGGCAATTGATATTTACATTGAACTGCTGGATGGTTTGAAGTTGTAAGTGGAACCTATAAATACGAAAAACGGAGTGCAAATCAATTATTGTACTCCGATTTTTTTTATCAAAAGTTTTTCTTTATTTGATGGCTTCCAATGCTTTTGCAATCGCTTTTTGAATACCTTCTGCGTTTTTACCACCAGCCGAAGCGAAGAATGGTTGTCCGCCACCGCCACCTTGAATTTCTTTGGCGGCTTCTCGTGCAATGTTTGTCGCATTCAATCCTGTAGCTACGAGGTCATCGCTCAATAATACAGTTAATGACGGTTTGCCATCTACCACACATCCGGCAACAAAGTACAGTTTTTCGCTCAACATATTGCGAATTTGGAATGCCAGCGTCTTAACCTGGTCGGCAGCTAAATTACCATTGAAGCTAATCACTTTTGTACCGCTTACTTCTTTAGCTTCTGAAATTAATTTATCGCGTAAAGCTAAAATTTGCGTGTGCTGGAATGCTTCAATTTTCTTTCTGAGGTCACCAGCTTCTTCTGCCAGTTTTTTAATGGCAACTAATACATCCGGTGCATTGTTCAATACTTCCTTGGCTTCTGATAAAGTGTCTTGTTGTTTGTCAAGTAAATCTTCCACGGCTTTTCCTGTAATAGCCTCGATACGGCGAATACCGGCAGCAATGGAACTTTCGGCTACAATGCGTACCAAGCCGATATTTCCGGTTGAACTTACGTGTGTTCCTCCACAAAGTTCGATAGAGTCTCCAAACTGGATAACACGAACGGTTTCACCATATTTCTCACCAAACAAAGCCATCGCGCCCATTGCTTGAGCTTCAGCAATCGGAGTTTCTCGACGTTCCTGCAATGGATAATTTTCGCGGATTTTTTTGTTTGCCAGCATTTCTACCGCACGAATTTCTTCCTTACTCATTTTCTGGAAATGCGAGAAGTCGAAACGCAACGATTCAGGACTTACGAACGAACCTTTTTGTTCTACGTGCGTACCCAATACTTCGCGCAGAGCTTCGTGGAGTAGGTGAGTAGCCGAGTGATTACATTCGGTAGCTTTACGTTTTTCGACGTCTATTACAGCTGTAAACGATTCGGTTACGTCAACAGGCAGTTTTTTAGCAATATGTACCGCTAAGTTATTTTCTTTTTTTGTATCGATAATTTCGATTGTTTCGTTGTCCGATTTCAAAATACCGGTATCGCCTACCTGACCACCCATTTCAGCATAGAAAGGCGTTTTTGAAAGTACGATCTGATAATATTCCTGATTTTTCTGCTTCACCTTGCGGTAGCGAAGAATTTCGGTATCGGCAGTCGTGAAATCGTAACCAACAAACTGGCTATCACCTTCACGAACGGTTACCCAATCGCCGGTTTCAACAGCAGCAGCATTGCGGGCACGGTCTTTTTGGATTTGCATTTCTGCATTGAATTCGTCAATATTAGCTGTGAAATTATTCTCGCGCAAAATCAACTCGGTCAAATCCAGTGGGAATCCGAATGTATCATACAACGTAAATACATCTTTGCCGGCAATAACGGTTTTGTTTGCTTTTTTAGCTTCTTCCATTACTTTATCCAGTAAACGAATACCGGTTTCCAATGTACGCAGGAATGATTCTTCTTCTTCTTTAATTACTTTTTCAATCAATGTTTTTTGTGCAATCAGTTCGGGATATGCTTTGCCCATTACTTCGCAAAGGGTGTCAATCAATTTGAACATGAAAGCGTGACGCTGACCAAGGAAAGTATAACCGTAACGCACTGCACGACGCAAAATTCGACGAATAACGTAACCTGCTTTTGCATTAGAAGGTAATTGTCCGTCGGTAATAGAGAAAGCGATGGTGCGGATATGATCGGCGATAACGCGCATGGCGATATTGGTTTTGTCATTTTGTCCGTATTCGGCACCACAAACGTTGCCGATAGCTGCAATTACTGGTGTAAACACGTCGGTGTCGTAGTTCGATAGTTTTCCCTGAACGGCCATACACAAACGTTCGAAGCCCATACCGGTGTCGATCACTTTCGCAGGAAGTCCTTCAAGCGAACCATCGGCTTTGCGGTTGAACTGCATAAACACGTTGTTCCAGATTTCAATAACTTGCGGATGACTTTCATTTACGAGCGTCAACCCATCCACCAATGCACGTTCGCTATCGGGACGGATATCGATATGGATTTCAGAGCAAGGACCACAAGGACCAGTATCGCCCATTTCCCAAAAATTATCTTTTTTGTTTCCGTTGATAATGCGTTCGGCAGGCAGGAACTGTGCCCAGATTTCAGCCGCTTCGTCGTCGCGACTTAATCCTTCGGTTGGTGATCCTTCGAAAACAGTAGCATACAAACGATTTTTATCCAGTTTCAAAACTTCAGTAAGGTATTCCCACGCCCATTCGATGGCTTCTTTTTTGAAATAATCACCAAACGACCAGTTTCCTAACATCTCAAACATCGTATGATGGTAAGTGTCGTGACCAACTTCTTCCAAATCATTGTGCTTTCCGCTTACACGAAGACATTTTTGTGAATCGGCAACACGTGAATATTTAATAGGGTCGTTTCCTAAAATGATATTTTTAAACTGATTCATTCCCGCATTGGTGAACATCAATGTTGGATCATCTTTAATAACCATCGGAGCTGATGGCACAATTTTGTGGTCTTTCGATGCAAAGAAATCGAGAAAAGATTGACGAATTTCCTGTGAAGTCATTTTATATATACTGTTGTTATTTTACTGCGTGTCTTACGCTTTCTGTTATTTACTTCGTGTATTCTTTACCAATAGAGTAACCCTTAAAAATGGCTTTGCTGCATACTGACTTATTACGACTTAGTCAAATTACTACTAATTGGGTTAATAATATCAAATAAAGACTGCAAAAGTACTCCAAATTTATTATTTTTGCAGCACATGATGATATAAAAATTGTATTGTTTTATCGTTTTTTTATTTGAAAAGCTTGATTCACATCTGTTTTCCTCTTTTTTCGATTTGTGAGTTGTGTTTTTAACTTGCAATCAAAATAAGAAATTCTTTCTATGGCTAAGAAAAAATTTTACTTCAATCC
>QKGU01000094.1 GCA_003250325.1 Paludibacter sp. | reverse complement strand
GCTTTATCAGATCGGAACAGAAGCTTTTACGCAAAACAATTTAGATAAAGCGATTGAATACTTCGGTTTGTCGCTACAAAGTTCGTCGACAGGAAAATATTCGGCAGAAAGCTTGTATTGGCGTTCTGAAAGTTATTTCCGCAACAATCAACCTACAAAAAGTATTGCCGATCTGAAAGCATTCTTCAATAATTCCTATTCAAAATCGAGTGCGAACCGAATCACTGCACAATATGCGTTGGCTTACGCTTATTTCTCGCAAAAAAATTACAATGATGCGCTCACCTGGTATTTGAAATATGTTGCTGCTGAAACAGATCAAACGGCAAACACCTATGCAGACGCTCTAAACCGTATTGGCGATTGCTACTTCAATGCACGTAACTTCTCAAAAGCGGAAACTTACTATACAAAAGCGGCTTCTGTTAGTCCGAATACTGCTGATTATGCCATGTTCCAATCAGCTTATGTTGCGGGATTGCAGAAGAACTACAGCACAAAAATCAGCAAGCTGGAAAAACTGATTTCTGATTATCCGAAATCGGAATATGCCGACAACGCCATGTACGAAATGGGACGCGCCTATTTGATGATGGAAAACGACAGCAGAGCCATTTCCACATATCAACGATTGCTCGATTCTTATCCAAATAGCGATCAGGCACGAAAAGCGGCGGTTGAAATTGGTATGGTTTATTTCAACAACAAAGAATACGAACAAGCTATTTCTGCATTCAAAAATGTTGTTTCGAAATATCCGGGAAGTGAAGAATCGTATACTGCTTTGGAAAGTCTGGAAACGGTTTATATCGAAATCAACGATGTGGCAAGTTATCTGGCTTACACAAAGACACTGGGAATGAAGATCAGTTCGCAAACGGTGAGTCGCGAAGATTCCATTTCGTATATTGCTGCCGAAAAGCAATACATGAATGGAAATTATTCGCAGGCCATCAGCGGAATGCGGTCGTATTTGAATAAATTCTGTTCCGGAAGCCGCTATTGCACCATTGCTCAATATTATCTTGCAGACAGTTATTATCGCACTAACGATAAAGACAATGCCCTTTCGGCATACAGAACGTTGTTGCAAAACGGAGCAAACCAATATACCGAAGAAGCAACGATTCGTTGTGGCGAAATCACTTACGACAAAAAAGATTACGCTTCGGCGATTGGATATTTCAAACAATTGCAAAGTGTGGCTCAAACTACCGAAAACCGCAATGTCGGACGATTGGGTGTACTTCGTTGCAGTTATTATCTGAACGATCATCAAACCACCATTTCTATTGCGAACGAGATAATTGCCGATGCACGCTCTACTTCAGAATTGAAAGACGAAGCCCGTTACAATCGTGCAAAAGCTTATCTCGCTACCGGACAACAATCCCAAGCTGTTTCAGATTTGAAGACGCTGGCTGCTGACACCCGAACCCTGAATGGGGCAGAATCGAAATATCTGTTGGCAAACCTGTATTTCGAACAGGGAAAACTGACGGACGCAGAAAACGAAGTCATGGATTTTGCAAAGAAAAACACGCCGTATCAATACTGGTTGGCGAGAGGATTCATCTTGCTATCAGATATCTATATCCAGAAAGGCGACGATTTTCAGGCAAAACAATATTTGTTGAGCTTACAGAAAAATTATACTACCGCAGACGATATTCAATCAATGATTAGCGATCGCTTATCAGCAATAAGCGCACGTGAAGGCAGTAAAGTGATAAATTAAAAAATCTGAATCCCACTTTGAATACTCAAATATGAAAACATTAAAATATATCATTTCGTTGTTAGTTTTACCGGTTTGTACCACAGCTACTCTTTTTGCGCAGGACACAATCATGGATCGTAACGTAACCGTCGAACGTGAATACAAACCGGTTATTCAGGATGCTGGAAAAATAAATTCAGTTCCCGAGGTGCTAGAGCCAAACGTTGAGAAAACAGCACCAACCTACTCCGAATTTAATTTGCCTTTAAATGCCGATTTCAACATCCATACGCTTCCGGCAGCCGAACTTCAGCGCCAGAAACGTCGCGAACCAAAAGCCGGATTTACGAGGCTTGGATTTGGGAATAACGTGAACACGTTGGCCGATTTTGCATTTCCGATTGTAAATAAACCGGACATCAAACTAGACTTCCTGCTGAATCATTACGGAACTTTCGATTCAAAAGCACATTCCGTTACCAAGACATCGCTTGCCTTCGATAAGTATTTCAACTCTTTCGATCTGTATGCCGGACTTGGCGGAGGCCACGAATATCTGAAATATTACGGAAATAATTTCAATCGCGCCAATTCAATCACAAACCTCGACACTTTAGCTGCAAGCGTTGCAGCTGCTAATTATCTCGAACAGGATTTAGTGCCTATCAATCGGTTGCCGAGCACATTCTCTGTTAGCAATTTGGCCAACGATTCCGCCAGTAATACTTTCTGGCGATTTAATGCTTTTGTCGGTTTCCGTTCATTGCCGTTAGCTACAGGACTTCGATACGTTGGAGAAGTAAAATACAGCGTATTCGATTCACATAACGGATTGAGCGAACACATGATAAAAACAATCGGAGGTTTTGACACAAAACGTGAAAACAACCGACTCGGAATTGATCTGGAAATGGATAATCTGTTCTATAAATCAGACAATCCGGCTTTATCGAATTTCTGGAATTCATATACCGTCTTCGCCATGAATCCATTTTACAGCATCGAACGCGAGACATGGAACATTCGTTTAGGAGTGAAATCAGCCTTTTCGTTTATCCACGGACGGCCTTTTAGTCCTTCGGCTGATGTTAATGCAGAATGGAAGGCTATTCCAAAATACTTTTCCGTTTACGGTGGCGTTACCGGAGGTTACAGCGTGAACACAATGGACAAAATGTTTGCTGAAAACCGCTATTTATTTCCCGATGTTCGCGTGAAAGACACCTATTCTCCATACGAATTTTTCGGTGGTGTAAAAATTAAGCCGATCTACAATTTATTGATTGATGCGTATGTTGATTATCGCAGAATTGACAATCAATATTTCTTCGTCAATAAAGAATATAAACTGACCACCTCATCGGCAGCTTTGGCGGGAGCAGACTCTACTATTTTCACCAATCGTTTTAATGTAATTTACAGCGGAGCTGATCATCTGAAAATAGGAATACGAGCCAACTATAATCTTCGAAATCTGATCAATGTTCAGTTTAAAGGAGCTTACAACAAATGGGATGTTTCATCAGAAGCTTATGCGTGGAACAAACCTAAATGGGAGTCGGATTTGAGCGCTACCGTACGTATCACCCGCAATTTCAGTGTTGATGGAAATATATTTGTTGAAGGCGAAAGATTTGCCAAACTCGGAGATATGTCAGTCAGAATGCGCCCGAAAGTTGATATAAACTTCGGTGCATCATACTCTTATTTCGATTGGTTTACGATTTTTGCGAAAGTAAACAACGTAATCAACAATCCATATCAGAATTTTTACGGATATGACGTACAAGGATTTAATGTCCTTGCAGGAGCAGCATTTTCATTTTAAACAGCAAAAAAGTCTCAAAATAGTAAGGAGTTCGGGAACGGGCTCCTTTTTTTATCGATTATTTGTATAAAAATAAAATTTTTTATCTCAATTAAAGAAATTTTTCCGTATTAATTGTTATATTTGTAGCGTTAGCCGAATCTAAGAAAAGAATTATTTCTATAGTTTCATTTTTAGCTTCCACTCTCTTTGGAATTTGGTAAGAAATTGTAGTTGACTTTAATAATATAATTATGGAAAAACACACTAATTCTTTCGTTCCCGAAGCCATTCTCGATGAGATAATCGAGAAACACAAAGGTAAACCCGGCATGCTGCTGACTACATTGGAAGAAGTGCAGGAAAAGAATCCTTTGAAATACCTCCCCGGCGAAACTCTCACAAAAATTTCGCAAAAAATGAATGTTCCTTACACTCAAGTTTATGGCGTGGCAACATTCTATTCGTTTTTCAACCTTAAACCACAGGGCAAACACTCCATTGTCGTTTGTCGTGGAACGGCTTGTCACACCAAGGGATCAAAAGGATTGTTGGATGAAATAAGCACTGTGTTTGGCATTAAAAGTGGCGACATTGATTCGGAACAATCAGTCACCACTCCTGATAACGAATTTACGATCAAAACGGTGGCCTGTTTCGGACAATGTGCACAATCGCCTGTTGTAGCAGTAGATAATATTATTTACAGCAATGTAAATTCGCAAAAATTACTGAAAATACTTTCGAAAGTAAGAACCGAAAAAAACGCTCCCAAGACAAAAATTACACTCTAAAGAGGGTGTTTCAAAAGTAAGAAGAACACAAATTACGCGAATAAACGCAAATTTTCGCAAATCATAATAAGCAGTATTTCTATAAGATATGAAATAAACAATCAATTTCTACTTATAAAATTTGCGTAATTTGCGTTCAAAAATAACTTTTCAAACACTATCATCTGCTTTCCTTTCAAACCTTTCAATTCTAATATTATGACAGCACTTGAACTAGATACATTAAAACAGAAATATCTGACCGAAATTCTGCCTTACAGTCCTATGTTATTGGTGGGTATGGGCACTTGCGGCATAGGAAACGGAGCAGAAACCATTTTCAAAAGTCTTCAAAAGAAAATTACTGAAGAGAATATAAATTGCAAATTAAAACCGGTTGGTTGTTTCGGATTCTGTGCCGAAGAACCTTTGTTGACCGTTTACACTCCCGGCAATCCAATGCTCGTTTATAGCAAGGTGGACGAAAAAGATGCATTGAAAATTCTCGACGACCTGACTAAAGGTCGAACCTACAAAAAGAAAATTCTTTGTAAAATCGACGAATGGGATTTTCACACTTCTAAAATGGCCTTTGGAAAAGGTCTCGACGAAGTCCCACAGTGGGACGAAATACCTTTTTTCAAAGGGCAAAAGAAAATCGTATTGCGGAATGCCGGACTTATAAATCCGGAAGCAATCGAAGATTATATCGCTGTTGGTGGATACAGAGCGTTGGCTAAAACGCTTCTCAACATGCAACCGCAGGAAGTGATCGACGAAGTGTTGGAAGCAAAACTTCGCGGACGCGGAGGTGCCGGTTACCCAACAGGAAGAAAATGGGAAATTATGCGGGCTTCTGTTTCGGACGAAAAATACCTGATCTGCAATGCCGACGAAGGTGATCCCGGAGCTTACATGAACCGTAACGAAATAGAAAGTGATCCACATTCCATTTTAGAAGGAATGATAATCGGTGCTTTTGCTATGGGTGCAAATCATGGAATTGCTTATGTCCGGGCCGAATATCCATTGGCAGTAAAACGACTTAAAATTGCAATAGAAGAATCAACTGCTCTCGGTTTGATGGGGAAAAACATTCTGGATTCCGGATTCAACTTTACACTTGACGTTGTAGAAGGTGCGGGTGCATTTGTTTGCGGCGAAGAAACCGCGCTGATTGCTTCCATCGAAGGAAAAGCAGGTCGTCCAATGCCACGTCCTCCCTATCCGGCAGGAAAAGGACTTTTTGGAAAGCCTACGAACATCAACAACGTGGAAACCTGGTGCAACATTCCTGTGATAATTGAAAAAGGAAGCCGTTGGTTTACCGAAACAGGAACAGAGAAAAGTCCGGGTACAAAAGTGTTTTCATTGGTTGGAAAAATAAAAAATACCGGCTTAGTGGAATTGCCGCTAGGTTCAACGTTGGATCAGTTTGTATTCCAGATAGGGGAAGGAACTGGAACAACAAAACGAGTAAAAGCAGTTCAGACGGGAGGTCCTTCGGGTGGTTGTATTCCGCTGGAACATTTCCATACTCCGGTGGATTATGAATCGCTCGCCAAACTTGGAGCTATCATGGGTTCGGGTGGAATGGTGGTTATGGATCAGGACAATTGTATGGTCGATGTTGCCCGCTATTTTCTGGAGTTTAATGCCGCCGAATCGTGCGGAAAATGTACTCCTTGCCGCGAAGGACTGGCGCAGGCTTTAGCCATACTTACCAGAATTACCGAAGGAAAAGGAAATTACAGCGATCTGACCATGCTCGAACTTTTGAGTAAAACAATAAAAGATACGGCCATTTGCGGACTCGGACAAACTGCTCCAAATCCTATCCTGACAACGCTGCAATATTTCCGAAACGAATATGAAGAACATATTGTTGAGAAACGTTGTCACGCTGGCGTTTGCGAAAAACTCTACATGGCTTTGTGTGAAAACAGTTGTCCGCTACACATGAATATTCCGGGTTACATCGAACTGATAAAAGAAGACCGGATTGAAGAAGCATTTGAACTTACGTTACGCGACAATCCAATCCCCGGAACAATAGGACGTATTTGTCACTTCCATTGCCAGATGCGTTGCCGAAGAGATCAACTAGATGAACCGGTTTCACAAGGCGAAATTCATCGTTATCTGGCCGACACTATGTATCAACTCGGAAAAGAAAACGAAATTTATTCTAAGCTGATAAAAGAAAAACTCCCTGACACCGGTAAAAAAATTGCGATAGTTGGAGCTGGTCCTGCCGGATTAACTGCTGCCTACTATCTTGTTCGCTTAGGACATGCGGTAACGATTTACGATGCTCTGCCTGAAGCCGGAGGAGTCGTTCGGTTCGGGATTCCTCAATATCGTCTTCCAAAATCGGTTTTACAAAAAGAGGTTCAGTTGATTAAGAAACTGGGAGTGAAATTCAAATTTAATCAAACACTCGGCAAAAACATTACACTGGAAACATTGCAAAAAGAAAACGATGCAATTTACATGGCCATTGGTGCATGGAAAGATATTGATCTGGATATTCCAAACGAAAAAGCTACCGGAGTTTTTGCAGGAACAGAAGTATTGAAAGAACTGGCATTAGGAAAAACTCCAAAACTGGGACGAAGAGTGGCGGTGATTGGTGCAGGAAATGTGGCGATAGATGCCGCGAGGAGTATTTGGCGATTAGGGAAAGAGGTAACTGTAGTTTATCGACGTGATAAATGCGACATGCCGGCCAATCACATAGAAATAGCCGAATCGGAAGCTGAAAAGATCAATTTCAGGTTTATGTCAGGTCCTAAAGAAATATTAACAGACAAATTGGGAAAAGTAGTTGGGTTGCGGGTTGATGTTATGACTTGTGGTGGAATAGACACTTCCGGAAGAAGACGTCCTGTACCAACAGGAGAATTTGAAGATATTCCTTGCGACTCTGTTATTTTAGCCGTTGGCGAACGGGTAGATTCACAATATTTATCGGGACTGAAAATGGATACAACAAAAGATGGACGAATCATAGTCAACCCATTCACTTACAAAACCACTGTTCCAAAAGTTTTTGCAGGAGGTGATGCCGTAGTGGGACCATCGACAGCAGCAGAAGCAATGGGAATGGCTAAAAAAGCGGCGGCGGCTATCGATTTTGAATTGACACAAGAGAAAAGATTCCATAAGTTGTTCCGCGAGTTCGTATACGAAAATGTTGTTCCGACCAATCCGAAGATAAGTCCGAAAAACAAATCGTACAAATTATCGGTAAAGGAACGTGTAGGAAATTTCCACGAAGTAGATTTCGGATACACCGGCGAGCAAGCCCGAAACGAAGTAAACCGTTGTTTGAGGTGTGATGTAAAATGCTAAGACCCCCAAACCCCCAAATGGGGGTTTATGATTAGCTTTGTCGACGATACTAAAACTTATTACTTTTTAAAGTGAAATTATATGAGTGATTCAGACAAAAGTTCATTTATTGAACATTGGAATACTGCAAACTCTTTGACATATCCTATTTTAAAAGACAAACGAAAAGTTATGCGTGATAACATGACTCCTGCCGAAGAAAGATTATGGGAAGAAATAAAGAGTAAGAAGTTAGGTGTAAAATTTAGGCGACAACATATTATTGGAAATTATATACCTGATTTCGTTGCTATTTCCTGTAAGCTAATTAGTCGAGCCTTAAAAAGCCTATTTTCGTATTATATTATTGTTGATTTGGTAAAACATAGCTTTTATCAAGTCAACAATTTGTATTTTAAATTCGAGCCAAAAAGATGATTTCCATTTATTCATCATCCTTTTGAAGTTAAATGCAGCTGCTGCAAGCATTACAT
>QKGU01000179.1 GCA_003250325.1 Paludibacter sp. | reverse complement strand
GTAACCAACGATAATATCGATGAACTAAAAAAAGTCAATCCTAAGAACGTAGCCGGGTTGAAGATGTTTATGGGTTCGTCTACCGGTAATATGTTGGTGGATAATGAAGAAACCCTCAATCGCGTTTTTTCTGAACTTTCTATGTTGATTGTTACTCATTGCGAAGATGAAGCAACGATTCAGAAAAATATACAGCACTACAAAGACTTATTAGGCGAAGATATTCCGGTACAATATCATCCGTTGATTCGCGATGCTGAGGCCTGTTACAAGTCTTCTTCGTATGCAGTAGAACTGGCCACGAAATATAATGCACGCTTACATGTATTTCATTTATCAACAGAAAAAGAAATGTCTTTGTTCCGTTCGGATATTCCATTGAGAGAGAAACGCATTACAGCGGAAGTTTGTGTGCATCACATGTGGTTTTCGGATGCCGACTATGCAAAATACGGAAACAGAATAAAATGGAATCCGGCAATTAAATCGGAATCAGACCGTTTAGCTTTGATTGAAGCGGTAAATTCTAATAAAATAGATGTGGTTGCTACTGACCATGCACCTCATTTGCTTTCGGAAAAAGAAGGTTCTTGTCTGAAAGCGGCTTCGGGAGGGCCATTGGTTCAGCATTCACTTGTGGCAATGCTGCAAATGGTGAAAAATGGAAGTTTTACCATTGAAAAAGTGATTGAAAAAATGTGTCACGCTCCGGCTGACTTATTCAGAGTTGAAAAACGCGGTTATATCCGTCCAGGTTATTTTGCCGATTTGGTATTGGTAAATCCGAACAAATCGTGGACGGTAAATAAGGATAATATACTATATAAATGCGGTTGGTCACCTTTTGAAGGAATCACTTTCGATAACTCTGTGGAGAAAACATGGGTGAACGGACAAAAAGTCTACGACAATGGAAATATAGATGAAAACGTTCGTGGTAAACGATTAACTTTTGACTATTAATTATTTAGAGATGAATAAAAAAGTAATAATATATTCTGCAATTGGATTTGCTTTTCTGGTAGCTGCCTTTATTTTTAAAAGTAAAGAAGATGCTGCAAAACCGAAAGTTCAATACGTTCATAACGAAGGTAAAACACAGGGAACCTATTATTCTGCAACTTATCTTCAGCCGGAGGGTATTGATTTGCAACCAAAAATTGAAGAAAAGTTGCATCAATTTGATATGTCACTTTCTACCTATAATCCTCAATCAATTATTTCTCAGATAAATAATAATGTCGATTCGGTTCGTACGGATGCTTTTTTCGAAGAAATGTACGGAATGGCACGCAGTGTTTCGGAAAAAACCAATGGCGCTTTCGACATTACGGTTGGTCCGTTGGTGAAAGCCTGGGGTTTTGGTTCCGGATTTCATAATCGAGAGAAAGATCCTGATTTGAGTAAAATATTGCCCTATATTGGTTACAAAAAAATCAAATTTGAAGATCACCGAATCATTAAGGAAAATCCACTGATTGCGCAGGGATTGTCAACAGATATTATTGCCAGATTACTGGAAGAAAATGGTTGTACACAGTATATGGTTGAAATTGGTGGTGAGGTTATGTGTAAAGGATTGAATCCAAAAGGCGAAAAATGGAAAATTGGAATTGACAAGCCGATTGATGAACCTACCGGAGAAAATCAGGAATTTCAAACCATTGTTGCTATTTCGGGAGTTGCGATTAATACATCGGGCAATTATCGACAGTTTTATTATCGTGATGGAAAAAAATATGCACACGAGATTGATCCGCGTTCCGGCTATCCGGTTGTTCATAGTTTGCTGAGTGCCACAGTAGTAGCACCAACATGTATGGAGGCCGACGCTTATGCAACCGCATTCATGATTCTTGGTGTCGATAGCGCAATGCAAATTTGTAAAACGATTCCGGGTATGGATTGTTATTTGATTTATGCAGATAAAAATGGCAAAAATCAGGTGATCTATACCGACGGCTTTAAGAAATATATGACAGAGTAACTTTGATTCTAATAACCAATTATTTAAACTTCCGACAAGTTAAAATAGTTTTAATTAAAGCCACTTTTGTCTGCGTTTGTTAAATCAAGTATTTTTATTTTTTTTTTACTGATTAAATAACTACTTTTGCACTCCAATTTATTTTATGAAAAGACTTCCGATTTTTCTGTTGCTTGTGGTTTTGTCTTTGGTTTCGTGTGGCGATTACCAGAAATTACTCAAATCCGACGATGCTGAACTGAAGTATAATAAGGCGATTGAGTATTTTGATAAAGGCGATTTCATGAGAGCTTCAACACTTTTTGATGCTGTAGCTACTTATTTCAAAGGTACCGAACGCTCTGAGACCGTGTTGAATTATATGGCGAAGTCTTACATGGGGCAAAAAGATTATTATTCGGCAAGCGAATATTACAAAACGTATGTAAAGACTTATCCTAAAGGGAAATATGTAGTTGAATCGAAATTTATGATTGGCTATTGCTATTATCTCGATTCGCCAGATGCACGTCTTGACCAAACGGAAACGTATAATGCTATTGGTGCATTTCAGGAATTTTTAGATGTATATCCTGAAAGTGAAAGAGTTCCCGAAGCAAATAAATTGCTTGAAGAATTACAAAACAAACTGGCATATAAAGCTTATTTGAATGCAAAACTGTATTTCAATTTAGGTAATTATATGGGAAATAATTATGAGTCGGCAATTATTTCGGCTCAGAATGCCTTGAAAGATTATCCGACAACCACTTACCGCGAGGAACTGTCGATGCTAATACTTGAATCGAAATATCAGGAAGCCGTTCAGAGTGTGGAAGAGCGTAAAGTGGAAAGATACAGAAGTACAATAGATGAATATTATAATTTTATCAATGAATTCCCTGATGGAAAATCAAAGAAACAAGCTGATAAAATTTTTAACGAATCGAAAAAAATCGTAAAAGACTAAAACAAAATAAAAGTATGGACTACAAAAAAGTAAATGCACCTTTAAACACCATTTCGCGCGACATGAACTCGATGAGCGAAAATGTTGGTAATGTTTACGAAACTGTGAAAATTATCGGAAAACGTGCGAATCAAATTGGCGTAGAAATCAAATCGGAACTTGACAAAAAACTTCAAGAATTTGCTTCAATCAACGAAAATATCGAAGAAGTTTTTGAAAACAGAGAACAGATTGAGATTTCGCGTTACTACGAAAAACTTCCAAAACCTGTACTTATTGCAACTCAGGAATTTTTGGAGGATAAAATATATTATCGTAACCCGATAAAAGATAAATTGAAATAAAGAAATTTTTCATTTCATTTCTGATCAGATAAAAGAATATTGAGCTTTACGAAGTCCCATATTCTTTTATCTTTTTTTGTTTATACGCTGTTCAATTGTTTTTTTGTATTTTTGTATTCGTGTCTGAATCATTGGAATATTAAACTGAAAATCGAACGATAGATGTTACAGGGGAAAAGAATTATTTTAGGAATCACCGGAAGTATAGCAGCTTATAAAGCGGCTCAACTGGTTCGTTTGCTTGTGAAAGAAGGGGCGGAGGTGAAAGTGATTATGACAGATTTGGCAAAGGAATTTATAACTCCGCTGACACT
>QKGU01000153.1 GCA_003250325.1 Paludibacter sp. | reverse complement strand
GTGGAGATTTTTTCAATCACCGTTAGGCTTGATCTTGAGCATGTTCTTTTCGGAATTTACCTTCGTGCACAAAAACAGAAATAAGTAGAAAAAACTAAGTAATTTTAATACAAATAATTTGGAATAACCATAGAATTCCTATGTGCTTTGGGCGGCTAATGTGCTTCTGGCAGTCTTTGCGCCCGCATTCACTTTGTCGTTTCACGACAGGAAATTCGCCCGTAGACCGCCCAAGCCCATAGCCTCGGTCGTTATCGGTTATTTTAGGACGACAGAGCAACTTGACAATTTTGACTTTTAAAAACGACATAATAATATGACAATGACACTAACAAAAGCAGACCTGACTGAAAAAGTCGGAAAAAAATTCTTCCTTGCTGACGACTATACGCTGGCGGCAAAACTGAATTACGACAATGGTATTCCAGAGTTTGACACATACCTTGACGGAAAGACATTGAAAGAAATCAATGCGGTAATTCACTTGACAAAGTATCCGAAAGGTCTTGTGATTAAAATTGCTAAAAACTTTTCTTCATTCCCATTTGGACTACCTTACTCCGAAATCAAACGGACTGTGCTATCCGAAAAGGCGGAAAAATCAAATCTCATCTTTGAGACAGTTGATAAGGGGAAAATTATTTTTTCTCTTAAGACAGCAAACATTTTAGAGGTAAAACAATTCTTGGACGACATTCATCTAAAATACGATTACGAAAAAACCAAATCGGAGACAGTTAAGAAAGACACAAAGCCTGTTAACAATACGAAACACGGTGTGCCAGCACTTATTTCATTTTTTGTTCCTGGTGTTGGACAACTTATTAAAGGACATTTCCCGAAAGCAATTGTGATTTGGGTTGTCGGTGGACTTGTTGGCTTCTTTCTTTGGTGGACATTTATTGCTCCATTTATTGTTTGGGTTTGGAATGTTTATGACGCTTATAACTCAAATGAAAATTGGGGTAACAGTGCAGACAATCAAACTGAATAACTTTATGCGGACAGACACCACCGACCGACTTGAAATGAAAAGAAAAACAACCGATAACACGGGTTTTGCGTTAGGCGGGGTGACGTGCAAACTTGGAGCTTTGTGTTTCTATTCAAGTTCAGTGCTGGTTGACAGTTTTGTGCTCCGAAATCCGCCCGAACGCAAAGCCCGAAACCGTTATGGGCAAGTGTAAAAAAACAAATATAAACACGCAAATTTTATAAATTATGATTCAAAGAAAAATTAACTGCTTAAAATTCATTTTATTAACAACTTTATGTGCCATATTTGTAAATTGTAAGGAAAATGATCCTATTGAAACAAATACTGATGAAAAACTACCTGTTATATCCTCAGAGTTGACAATGAGTAATGTAACAGCAACTACGGCTGAATATGGAGCAACTATAACAAGTGATAATGGGCAAACAGTTAGTTTGCGTGGAATTTGTTGGAGCACAAAAATAGATCCAACATTGAAAGACAGTGTCAAAACATCAGGGCAAGGTATTGGGAGCTTTACAACAAGAATAATTAACCTAATGCCTGAGACAACTTATTATATAAGAGCTTTTGCAACAAATGCTGCTGGCACAAAATATGGTGGAACATTAAGTTTTACGACACAAAAGCTTCCGAATGTCACGACTAGCAAAGTTGACAATATAACAACTATTTCTGCCTATTCAGGAGGAACTATCATCGATAATAACATAACGATAATAGCAAAAGGAGTTTGTTGGAGCACATCTCAAGAACCAACAATTGAATTAGAAACTAAAACTAATGATGGTATTGGAAATTCTTCTTTTACAAGTCCAATTTTAAATTTAAGTCAATCAACCACATATTATGTACGAGCTTATATTGTGACTTTAGATGGCGTGACTTATGGTCCACAGGAAACATTTACAACTTTAACTGAAAAACAAGAAACTGGCACTGTATCTGATGTTGATGGAAATATATATCACTATATCACTATTGGAACCCAACGTTGGATGGTTGAAAATTTGCGTACAACCAAATACAGAAATGGTGAATTGATAGGAACAACCAACACACCTAACGAAAATATATCATCCGAACAAACTCCCAAATATCAATGGCCATGTAACGGAGACGAATCAATTGTTGGAACTTACGGGAGACTTTATACATGGCATGTTGTTAATGATAGTAGAGGTTTAGCACCTAACGGTTGGCATATTGCCTCAAGTGACGAATGGACTACATTACAAAATTATTTAATCGCAAATGGATATAATTTTGATAAAACAACAACAGATAATAAAACGGCAAAATCATTAGCATCTAACTCAGGTTGGTTATCTGGATATCAAACCACACCTATAGGTACACCTGCAAATGATTTGAATTCAAACAATTCGACCGGATTATCAATTTATCCATCAGCGGGTCGCTTTAGTAATGGATTTTACAGCATTGGATTTCAATCTACGATATGGACAAAAACAGAATCCGGAACATATGCTTTAACTGTTGGAATTAATAATAATGAAACTAAGTTATTGTTAAATAACAATTCAAGCAAGTCACTTGGCTGGGCAGTTCGTTGTATCATGGATTAAAAAATGATGAAATTATTTTCGCAATGAAGAATGAGTCGTTTCTTTTAAGAGAGCTTTGAATAACATAATCAAACACCTAGCCCATAACACACGCTCTTGTCATTGGCTGGTTGACGTGCGTTTAGCAGGTTTTGCGCCCGCATTCACTTTGTCGTTTCACGACAGCGAATGCTCCCGCAAACCGCCAAATGCCCATAGCCTCGGTCGTTATGCGACAGTAATCCCACGCCATTTTTTCGGCTAATGTTTTCGATTTCTCATAGAGCGAAAGACCGTTGGCATTGGTATCTGTCCAGTCGGATTCTATTGTTTCTCTACTCTTATCTCTTTGTGTAAAACCTACCGCTCCAAAATTAGAAGTCATCACAACACGTTTTACACCAGCTTTTTTAGCGAATTTCAATATTCGTAAAATACCTTCTACGGCAGGACGAATAGCTTCATCTTCGTTTTTGGGTTTCTCGAAAAATACAGGTGAGGCTACGCTTAATACATATTTACAATCTTTCATGGCAACTTCCCAATTGTCGTCTTTTGTTAATTCTGTTTCAACAAATGTAAGGTTGTCAAACGAGGTGATGCTGTTTGCTTTTAAAGTTCCTTTTATTTTCTCAATACTTTTGTCGGATCGGATGGTAGTCCTTACTTTATATCCTTTTTCCAATAATTGCTGGATAATTCGCATTCCCACGAAACCTGTCCCGCCAGTTACTAAAACCATTTCTTTATTTTCCATTGTTTGAATTTTTAAATTAAATCATGGTGCAAATTTAGAGGTTTTCGGGATTGATGGATTTATTGAAAAGCTCAAAGTTACTTTATTGAAAAGTCCATATTTTTTGTGATTTACAAATATTTGAAAGTTCAACTTGAAAGTGAATAAAGAGTCATCGTCTGCCTGTCCGAGCATTCGGGCGAATTTCCATCAGGGAAATATTTATAAAGACGATTTTATGGACGTTTGGAACAATCGTTTTGAGCCTTTTCGTAATCGTGAATGGGCTCGCGAGGGAGTATGTGCTGAATGTGATTTGTTCCGTTACTGCGAAGGAAATGGGATGCATCTCCACGACGATGAAGGGAAACTTTTATTTTGCCATCACAATAGGATACAATAAAAAACCTGCTTCAAATCATTTTGAAACAGGCTTCTGAAAAAATATTTAATCGGAAATTATAGTCCGAATTCTGCTTTGATTTTGTCTGCGAAATCAGTTTTCTCCCATGTAAAAAGCTCTACTGTTTGAGCAAGTTCCACACCGTTTCCATCTTTGAATACTTTGGTAACTGTTTTTGGTTCGCGACCTACGTGTCCGTATGAAGCGGTTTCTTCGTAGATAGGGAAGCGAAGTTTCAAACGTTCCTCGATGGCTTTCGGACGCATGTCGAAAATCGTATCGATTTTTGCAGCAATTTCACCATCCGATAGTTTCACCTGTGCTGTTCCGTAAGTGTTCACGTAAATATTCATTGGTTTTGCAACTCCAATAGCGTACGCTACTTGTACCAATACTTCGTTGGCAAGCCCGGCAGCCACAATGTTTTTTGCAATATGGCGAGCAGCATAAGCAGCCGAGCGGTCTACTTTGGAAGGATCTTTTCCTGAGAATGCTCCACCACCATGAGCGCCTTTTCCACCGTAAGTGTCCACAATAATTTTACGTCCGGTAAGTCCGGTGTCACCGTGAGGGCCACCAATTACGAATTTACCAGTTGGGTTTACGTGAAGAACGAAGTCATCTTTTATCAGTTGTTCGAATTGATTATCCAATGCTTTTACACGTGGAATCAGAATGTCTCTTACATCTTTTCGGATAACAGCCAGCATTTCTTCATCTGCTTCTTCCTGACTTTTCGTTGCCGAAGGTTGTACAAAATCGTCGTGCTGAGTAGAAACAACAATCGTATGTACTTTTACAGGAGCGTTATTGTCATCGTACTCGATGGTAACCTGCGATTTTGAGTCGGGGCGGAGGTAAGTCATTACATTTCCTTCGCGACGGATAGCAGCCAGTTCTTCAACCAATGCATGCGATAAATCCAGTGCCATTGGCATAAGGTTTTTGGTTTCGTTACAAGCGTAACCGAACATCATTCCCTGGTCGCCAGCACCCTGATTCATGGGGTCTTCGCGTTCCACACCACGGTTAATGTCGCCCGATTGTTCGTGTAAAGCGGAGAAAATTCCGCAGGCGTTTCCGTCGAACATATATTCGCTTTTGGTGTAACCAATGCGGTTAATCACGCGGCGTGCTACCGATTGTACATCGATGTATGCGTTTGATTTTACTTCGCCTGCTAACACTACCTGTCCGGTAGTAACCAGTGTTTCGCAAGCAACTTTAGAGGTTTTGTCCAATGCCTTATCTAATATGGCATCTGAAATTTGATCGGCTACTTTGTCCGGATGTCCTTCCGAAACCGATTCGGATGAAAATAAATATCCCATAATCAACTTTATTGATTTAATGATTAGTAAATACAATTAATAAATTGAAAAATAAAGGGAGTACTCAGAGGACTTTGTCGGGCAGAAAAGAGGTTGCGATTTAGCATTTTTTTCTGTGGTTGCAAGCAGTCCAAATCTCTCCACATTTTTATCGTGTGCAAAAGTACTCAAACTCTTTTGAATATCAAAAAAATAGAAATGTCTTTTATATTTTTTTGATAATGGAACAACAATGACGAATGAAATGTTGAAAGCTATCGGTTAATAAAGGTAAAAGAACCTTATCTTAAATATGTTGTTATAATAGTCGTAAAATAATAATCTTAAACTTTCAAATTAACATGCAAGATACATTATTAGAAAAAGAAGTTAAAAGAATGGGAAAACAAAAAGGAATTTTTGCTGATTACGACCCCAGAGAAGATAAAATTTTCAGGATTATCGACAATGATGGCAAGGTTATAAACGAAGACTATATGCCGGAAATTGATGATGAAACGATTGTTCAGGCATATAAACATATGCTTTTTTTTAGAACTGCGGATGAGATGGCGGTTTCTTATCAACGACAGGGACGTATGTATACTTATCCTCCCTGTATTGGTCACGAAGCTATTCATGTGGCATCGGGAACTATAATGAGGGAACAGGATTGGTTGGTTCCTGCTTTTCGTGAAGTGGGAATAATGCTTTTAAAAGGTGTAACATTGAAAGAGATTTTCCTTTATTACATGGGAAATGAAGAAGGGAGTAACTTTAAAAAAGCAAATCACGTAACTCCAATCAGTATTTCTATTGGTTCGCAATACCTCCATGCTACCGGCATTGGTTATTCGGTGAAACTTCAGAAAAAAGATGAACTCGTGTTTACATCGATCGGCGATGGCGGAACATCGGAAGGCGATTTCAGCGAAGCGCTGAATTTTGCCGGAAACTGGAAAGTGCCGGTTATTTATACCATACAGAATAATCAGTATGCCATTTCGGTTCCAGTTAAGAATCAGACAAATGCCATTAATCTGGCCATAAAATCGTATGGCTTCGGCATTCCGGGTGTGAAAGTGGACGGAAACGACTTTTTTGCAATGTATGCCACTTATAAAGAAGCTACCGAATACGCAAAAGCAGGGAATGGAGCTGTTTTAATCGAGGCATTAACGTACAGAAAAGGAGCTCACACCACCTCGGATGATCCTACAAAATACCGTACAAAAGATGAAGAGCAGGAATGGGCGAAAACCGATCCGATGCTTCGCTTGAAAAAATACATGGACAGCAAAGGTATCTGGAAAGAAAACGAAGAAGAATTAATAGAAAAATATAAACAGGAAGTGGATAAACAGTTTGAAGAAGCCGAAAATATGCCTCCCTATAAATTAGACGATGTTTTTCAATATACCTATGTGGATATGCCCGACGATTTGAGAAGACAGAAAGCCGAATATGAACAATTTCTAACATGGAAGGAGAACAGAAAATGAGTGTAATGACCATTGTGCAGGCAATAAATAATGCATTAGACATAAAGCTTGAAGAAGATAAATCAATAGTGATTTACGGTGAAGATGCCGGTGTGGAAGGTGGCGTTTTCAGAGTAACCGAAGGGTTGCAAAAAAAACACGGAGTTGAAAGGGTTTTTGACGCGCCCATTGCCGAATCGGCCATTGTTGGTACTGCGCTCGGAATGGCAATGTCGGGTTTACGACCGATTGTCGAACTGCAATTCGATGGGTTTTCCTATCCTGCATTCAACCAGATTATTTCGAATGTTTCACGCATAAATAACCGTTCACGTGGCATGTACAAAGCGCCCATGGTGATACGTTTTCCATACGGAGGTGGTATAAATGCGCTCGAACATCATTCCGAAAGTCCCGAAGCTTTGTATTCTCATATTCCCGGATTAAAAGTGGTGGTTCCGTCATCGCCTCACGATGCAAAAGGATTGCTGATCTCAGCAATCGAAAGTGACGATCCTGTTGTTTTTATGGAACCAAAAAGAATTTACAGAGCAATAAAACAAGAAGTAAGTGATGAGAAATTTTCTATTCCTTTGGGAAAAGCAAAAGTGTTGAACGAGGGAACTGATGTGACTGTGGTGGCATTTGGAACTATGATTCGTGAATGCCAGAAAGCGCTTGTAATGGCGAAAGAAGCCGGAATTTCTGTGGAACTGATTGATTTGCGTACCATTTATCCTATCGACAAGGAAACAATTACCGATTCGGTAAAAAAGACCGGAAGAATTGTGATTGTTGCGGAAGCAACTGAATCGTTCAGCGTTGGTGGTGAGCTTATGGCCATTGCAAACGAAAATGCATTTTTGCATCTCGAAGCGCCACCGAAACGCGTAATGGGATTCGATACAATTGTTCCGCTGGCAAAAGGTGAACCGTTGTATATGATTTCGCCCGAACGAATATTCTATGAAATTGAACGAACTGTAAAATTCTAAAAAGCATTCCATTTATGAGATATATATTTAATTTTCCAGATATTGGTGAAGGCCTGGAAGAGGGAACAATACTCGAATGGTATGTTTCCAAAGGACAAGCGGTAAAGTCAGGGCAAGCCTTGGTAAATATGGAAACCGACAAGGTGGTGACTGATATACCAACGCCAAAAACCGGAACTATTGTTGCCATTTATGGCAGTGTGGGCGAAGTCGTGAAAGTCGGCAGTCCGCTGGTGGAAATTGAAATTGAAGGGTTTTTTGGCGAAGAGGCGGTAGCAGAAGCTAAAAAAGCACCCGAAGTACCGATTGAAGAAGGTGCGGCTGTGGTCGGTACCATGGAATTGGCCGGAAACAACGCCATCATGGCTGCAAGTGACGAAGGTTCGACCAAACAATCAAAAGTTGAAGAAAAAATAACTAAGAAAGCATTGGCTACTCCGCTCGCCAGAGCTATGGCACGAGATCTTGGAATCGACATAAATCAGGTGATTGGAACTGGTCCGGCTGGAAGAGTGAGCAAAGAAGATATTCAGAATTACGGACAGAAGAACAAAGCGGCTGTAAAAACAGAACCGAGTTATGCGAAAACTTTAGCTTTGCCCGAAGAACTGGTGACTTACGAACCGCTTACGCAAATAAGAAAAGCCATAGCCAAAAATATGGTTCATTCGAAGCAAACGGTGGCTCATATGACCTTGTTCGAGGAAGTGGAAATATCCGCTCTGAAGAAGATACGTGAAAAATACAAGGCGCAGCAGTCGAATGTTAAACTTACTTACCTGCCTTTTATAGTAAAAGCAACTGTGAATGCGTTGAAAAAGCATCGCCAGTTGAATTCGCAAATGGATATGGAGAACGACCGCATGATTTATAAGAATTTCTATAATATCGGAATCGCGGTGGATACTCCCGAAGGGTTGGTAGTGCCGGTTATTAAAAATGCCGATCAACTTTCCATTCTACAAATTGCAGAAAAGATAAAGGAATTGTCGGATAAAGCACGTGATAGGAAACTTTCGATGGACGATATGAGAGATGGCACTTTTACGCTGACAAATTATGGCTCAATTGGAGGAATATTCGCTACTCCGGTGATAAATTATCCGCAGGCGGGCATTCTAGGAATCGGGCGATTGATAGAAAAGCCGATTGTAAAAGAAAGTCAGGTCGTTGTTGGAAATGTACTTTCGTTGTCGCTTTCAGTTGATCATCGGATCGTGGATGGGGGAGAAGCTTCCCGCTTTATTTCCACCATTATGCAATATCTTGCCGATCCTTATTTGATGTTGCTGGAGTTGTGATGTTTCGTTATCAGTTGTTTTTATAAAAATTCAATCAAAAGAAAAATAAAATGGAATACGATATATTGATAATTGGTGCCGGTCCCGGAGGTTATGTAGCTGCTATACGTGCTGCTCAGCTTGGTTTGAAAACAGCGTTGGTAGAGAAAAAGTATATTGGCGGAATGTGTTTCAACTGGGGATGCATTCCCACCAAATCGTTGCTCGAAAGCGCAAAGGTTTACAACAAAGTGAAACATGCCGACGAGTTTGGTGTCGACGGAATTGACAAAAGTACGCTGTCATTCAACTGGAATAATGCAATATCGCATGCCAGAAAAACAGTGGATAAGCTGACCCGTGGAGTGGAGTATTTGCTGAAAAGAAATGGTGTCGAAATTATTTCGGGAACAGCCCGTATCGGCAAGGATAGCAAAGTATATGTAAATGATGCTGAGTTTATAGCTAAGCATGTGATTATTGCCACCGGCTCGAAACCGAAAGCTTTGGATGGAAAAATTTCCAACGTTCCAATGATAGAAATGGAAAA
This sequence comes from Paludibacter sp., assembly GCA_003250325.1. Lineage (GTDB taxonomy): Bacteria > Bacteroidota > Bacteroidia > Bacteroidales > Paludibacteraceae > Paludibacter. Next base: position 7,572 of record QKGU01000153.1, on the reverse strand, counting down.
ACTGTTTGAGTTGAAATCTATTCCTGATAATATAGTAGTTACGGGAAATCACGTTTCTTCATTCGAGCTGGCGCAGTTTTTCAATTTGATAGGAAAAAAAGTTACATTACTTGCCAACAGTCCATATTTTATGGCGGGAGTCGATGATTTTCTGATTTCTTACATCACAAATAAATTGAGTACTGATGGTATAAATCTGATTACTGCTGCATACCCGGAACAATATGATAATGGTGATCTGATTGTGGATGGAAATCGTGTAAAATGCGATTTGCTGGTGAACTGCAATTCGCGTAAAGCAATTATCCCAGAGTCAGACATTGCGTTGCATCTTACCGATCGTGGATTTATCAAAACAAGCGATAATTTTGAAACCAATATTAAAGGTGTTTATGCTATCGGCGATGTTTCAGGGAAAAGTTTCGTGGCACATTTGGCTTCGGCTCAGGGTATTTTCGTTGTGAATAACATTATGGGAATTAAGAGTGCTTTCGATAATCAGCTTTATCCGATCAATATGTATACCGTTCCCGAAGTTTCGCAAATTGGAATGACGGAAGCCGAAATAAAAGCAGAGGGAGTGGATTATAAAATAAGTGAATTTCCGCTTTCTATTAATGGAAAAGCGTTGATTGAAGGAAATTCGGAAGGGATTATCAGAATGTTGTCTGACAAAAAGTACGGACAGGTTTTGGGCGTTCAAATTGTTGGATCAAATGCTACCGATATGATTGGCGAAGCTTCGGCTATTATGTCGATGGGCGGAACAGTATACGATGTGGCTCAAATCATCCACGCGCATCCTACTGTTTCCGAAATTTTTATGGAAGCCGGGTTTGATGCAGTTGATAAAGCGATTCATAAATAGTTACAAGTTATTAGTTACGAGTTACAAGTTCGTTACTATAAATGCTCTACTCGTTAAACATATAGATATTTATTCGATAGAAAAGTATTATTTTCTTAATCTGATAAATTGATAATATTTATTGTCATTATTCCCTTTTTCTTTATTGCTCTTGACTAAATAACTCGTAGCTCATAACTTGTAGCTTGTAACTTGTAACTCGTAACTAATAACAATTTTATGCTGAATCCTTCCGATTATTATTTACCCGATGCAGGATTAATTGATAATGCGGCTGAACGATTTATGGTTTGGACTCCGGACAAGCCATATATTGTTTTGGGTGCATCCAACAACATGCAGGATGCTTTAGTTCTCGAAAATGTATTAGTGGATAATATCACGGTGCTGAAAAGACCTTCTGGTGGACAAACCGTAATGCTGACTCCTAATAATCTGATTATTTCCGTTGTATTTCCGGATACCAGTGTTCAACCAAAAGATGTTTTTTCGCAGGTAAACAAGCTGATTGTTTCGGTGTTGCAAAAAAATGGTGTCGAGGACTTAAGACTCAGTGGCATTTCAGATATTGCTATTCTGGAACGAAAAATTCTGGGTTCGTCCATTTACCGGTCGAAACATTTGCTTTTGTATCATGCCGTTTTGAATGTAGCCGAGCCGGCCGAAACATTTGAACGATATTTGAAACATCCTACGAAAGAACCGGATTACCGGAAAGGACGAAAACACGGTGAGTTTGTAACTTCATTAAAGGAGAATGGATTTCAGAAAACGTCTGATCAATTAAAGCAAAATCTAGCGGAAGTTTTTAAAGCATCGCTTATTTAGGTAATAATATAAAACCCGGGCTAACCTTTTGGTTAGCCCGGGTTCGTTATTTTAGTTACGCAATTTTTTCTACTTCTTCTTGTAGGTCAATTTCATTTCCCTTTTTGTCGTAAAACTTATATTGTAAAAATCCTAATTTCTGTGAGGATATAACTTTACAACCTTTTCCAAATTTACGTCTCCATTGCCACTTCATCGATATCAAGCCTTTAGAGATATAGGCGTCCACGTATGGATGAACATGCAATGTGAATTCTTTAATCATTAATTTATTTACCAAATAATCAATTTTGCTTTCCAGTTGATCGGTAAGCAGGATAGATGGTTTGGTTCGTCCTGTACCATAGCAGGTTGGACAATTTTCTTCGATATCAATATGAATCACAGGGCGGACACGCTGACGGGTCATTTGCATTAATCCGAATTTGCTCAACGGTAGAATGTTATGCTTGGCTCTGTCGTTGGCCATGTTTTCGCGCATTCGGTCGAATAATTTCTGACGGTTTTCCGTTTCGTGCATGTCAATAAAATCTACCACAATGATTCCACCCATATCGCGCAAGCGAAGTTGTCGGGCTATTTCGTCGGCTGCGGCCAGATTTACATCTAAAGCATTTGCTTCCTGTCCGTTCCCTGCTTTCGAACGATTACCGCTGTTAACGTCGATAACATGCAGGGCTTCTGTGTGTTCAATGATAAGATATGCGCCGTTTTTGAACGATACTGTTTTTCCAAATGCCGATTTTATTTGCTTGGTAATTCCAAAACTGTCGTAAATCGGAACTTCATTTTCATAGAGTTTAACAATGTCTTTTCTCTCCGGTGCAATTAATTCCACATAATCACGAACTTCGGTAAATACCGACTGATCATTGATATGAATGTGTTTAAAATTCGGGTTGAATAAATCTCTAATTATTCCCACCGTGCGACCTAATTCTTCCAAAATAAGCGAAACTCCTTTTGCCTGTTGAACTTTGATGATAGCTTCTTCCCAGCGTTTTACCAAAATTTTCAACTCGTTGTCGAGTTCCGCAACTTTTTTCTCTTCGGCAACTGTTCGTACAATTACGCCAAAACCTTTTGGCTTAATGCTCTGAATGAGTTGTTTCAGACGTTGGCGTTCTTCTTCCGTTTTTATTTTCTGCGATACCGATACTTTATCGGCAAAAGGAATAAGAACTAAAAATCTGCCTGCAATAGAAATTTCTGCGGTCAACCGTGGTCCTTTAGTAGAGATAGGTTCTTTGGTAACCTGTACCAAAATTTCCTGTCCGGTTTTCAGAATGTCGTTGATCGAACCGTTTTTTTCAATTTCCGGTTGCAGTTTAATTTTTTGAATCGCAGGTGTTTTTTTTCGGTCGCTTACCGCCTGCGTTGTAAATTGTGTAAGGGTGTTGAAATTTGAACCTAAATCAAGATAGTGTAGAAAAGCATCTTTTTCGTAACCAACATCCACAAAGGCTGCATTTAAACCGGGCATTATTTTTTTTACCCTTCCGAAGTAGATATTTCCCACAGCGAACTGTTCTTCACGTCCTTCCTGGTTAATTTCTACAAGTCGTTTGTCCTCGAGCAGCGCAATTGAAATCTCAGATGTCTTTACATCTACTACTAATTCGCTATTCACTTTTTATGATTTTGGTTTTTTGTTGTTTTTATAAAAAAAAACAAACTTAAAAGCCAAGATTAAAGCTTATAAGTTTGTTTTCTTGGACTTTAAACCTAAAGACCATTAAGACTATTTCTTTTTGTGTCTATTTTTTCTCAGTCTTTTCTTTCTTTTGTGTGTCGACATTTTATGTCTTTTTCTTTTTTTACCGCTTGGCATCTTTTCTTGATTTTTATATGAAAAAAATTATTTAACTACGCTCACAAACGTTTTTGCAGGTTTGAATGAAGGAATGTTGTGAGCAGGGATAATTGTTCTTAGAAATGTTACGAGCAGTTTTTTCAGCGCGTTGTTTGATAACAAAGCTACCAAAACCTCTTAAATACACGTTTTCATTTTTTGAAAGAGAATCTTTTACGGTTTCCATAAAAGCCTCAACTGTGGTCAATACAGTAATTTTATCAATCCCTGTATTTTTAGCAATTTCATTTACGATATCTGCCTTAGTCATTTCAGTAATTTTTTTATTTGTTAGTTAATATAATTTATGTTTACTTTTTTTATTCGAAAACGGACTGCAAATATATTGCTTTTATTCTGATTAAAAAACAATTGCAGTGTTTTTTTTCTTGAAAATATCTATTTTTACTCTTTAGTATCGTCATTCTTTTTGAGAAAATTCTCAATTTCTGAATGACTTAAATTCCGTCCAATAATTTTACCTTCTTTGTCTATTAATACGGTACAGGGAATTGAATTTACAGCGTAAGCTCTTGCTCCTTCATTTTTCCAACCTTTCAAATCGGAGATATGATTCCATGTGAGATTGTGCGATTGGATTGCACCAGTCCATGCTTCTTTGTTGTCATCGAGCGAAACGCCAACTATTTGAAATCTTGTACCTTTGTATTGTTCGTATAGTTTTTTTAGTTCGGGTAACGAGCGGATGCATGGTCCACACCACGAAGCCCAGAAATCAACAAGAAGATAATCGCTTTTTCCAACGAGTTCCGATAATGAAAGTGAATCGCCACTGAGTGTAGGCAACCTGAAATCGGTATAAGGTTGACCTACCGCAACTTTTTTCTCTGTGGATAAATCCTGAATTATTTCTGATATTCGTTTTACATTCTTAGTCTCGTCGTTCATTAGCGAAACAATAGAGTCTTTTTGAGGAACAGACATTGCATAAAAAGAATTCATAAAAATGTGGTTACCGACCAATGTGTTTATATTGTCAGTTGAATACTTTTTATCGATGCTAATTTCTTTTGTTTCAAGACCTTTCATTTCTTCTTCCAACGACTTTCTTTGATCTTCAGTATTCGTTGTGTCCAGCTGAGCGTTATAGTTTTTTTCCTCGGCAGTATAGATTACGTTTTTTTCGTTTTGGTAGCTTTGCAATAATTCATTTTGCTTAGTTCCGGCGAATGTCATAAATCCTGTAGTGTCTACAGCAACCGATATTTTTCCGTTTTCAAGCACAAAAGCCTGACGAACGCTGTTGCCTTTAGGAAATTCGTACATTAAGTAGGCGATTTTAGCTGTATCGCAAACTCCTTTAAATGTAAATGACATATCGGATACAACCGCACTGTCGATAGTAATCCACTCGCGGTCGATCCTTTGTTTCAAAAATATTGTAGTTCCATTTAGTGCTTCGTTATCAACTGTGCCATTAATAGCGTAATCAGTAGGAGTGCAAGCGTAAATGCAAAGTGCTGAAATTAAAATAAATAAAATCTTTTTCATTCTATTTTTATATGAATTAATAAATACAATTTTGATATCAATCCGAATGGGTTTAATTTTGCGTGCAAAGATGCGAATATATCGCAGACAAAACAATAGCATTTTAAGGGTATTTTTATACAAAAACAGTAAATGAAAAATTCAACTATAAAACACGATATTTCCAAAACTTTAATCAATTGGTATCAGCAAAATAAACGGGAGTTGCCTTGGCGGGATATTACCGATCCTTATAAAATATGGATCTCTGAAATTATTCTCCAACAAACGCGAGTTAATCAAGGTCTTAGCTATTATTTGCGTTTTGTGGAACGATTTCCAATTGTGAGCTTGCTTGCCGAAGCAGACGAAGATGAAGTGCTAAAATATTGGCAGGGACTGGGATATTATTCTCGCGCAAGAAATTTGCATAAAGCGTCAAAGCAGGTAATGAATGATTTTGGTGGTTTTTTTCCTTCTGATTTTTCGTCGGTTTTAAGTTTGTCGGGAATTGGAAGCTACACAGCGGCAGCCATTTGCTCGTTTGCCTACAATCTTCCTCACGCTGTTGTGGATGGAAATGTATATCGTGTGCTGTCGCGCTTGTTTGCCATTGAAACTCCAATCGACTCAGGAAAAGGTAAAAAGGAATTTGAAGAAGTTGCTTCTCAGTTACTTCCTGTCGACAATGCTGCGGAACATAATCAGGCTATTATGGAATTTGGCGCTTTGCAATGTGTTCCTGTTTCGCCTCAATGTGACGTTTGTCCTCTGAGCGGTATTTGTTTGGCAAATGCAAACGGACTTGTGGATAAATTGCCTGTAAAATCGAAGAAAACGGCAGTGGACCACCGTTATTTTAATTATTTATATATCGAGCACAATGCTCATACGTTTTTACAAAAGCGAACAGAGAAAGATGTTTGGCAAAATCTGTATGAATTTCCGTTGATAGAATCCGATAAATTGCTTTCCGTTCCAGAACTTTTCGAACATGAACGTTTTAATTCTTTGTTCGAAAATATTGACAATATAAATGTGTTGGAAATAACTAACCCGATGAAACATGTGCTGAGTCATCGGGTTATAAATGTGCAGTTTATCACTATAAATATCTCTGAACTAAACGACAAGCTGAGAAATCTGATTCAGGTTTCGTTTTCAGAAATAGATAAATATCCGGTTTCCAGATTAATGGAAATGTTTTTGCAGCAAAAGATGGTTTAGTTACGAACTTAAAGTGAGAAATTAGCTTTTACAATTTTCTCGTATTCTTCGTAATCTTTGTAGCCTAATTCCGATTTGTAGCTGGTCTTGCTTCCCATGAAAATGATGGTTGGCATAGCCTGAATATTGAATAACTTAGCCAATTCCGGCTGCTGGTCAACATCGATTTTGTACACAATCAGTTTCCCTTTGTATTTGTTTTGAATTGCCTGCAAGTGTGGAGCCAGCATTTTGCAGGGGCGACACCATGTGGCATGAAAGTCGAGAATTATCGGCAATTTTCCGATGCGGGTAAATGATTTGTTCTTGTCGAAATTCCACACTTTTTGCTTGAATCCTTGTAAATCCAAATCCTTGATTTTCACATTGGATGGATTTTGTGCTATAGCAGCAACACTTATTGTGAAGCAAAATATTAATAACTGAATGGTCTTTTTCATCGTTTGTGCTTTTCTAAAATTAATAATTGAATAACTAACGTAATAGCGATAATTTTGATTTCTAAAGGACTGAAAATTAATGATAATTTTTAATTTTTATTTTTTGTAATGCGTTCGATTCTTATTTTTGCTTTTTTTATTTCTTTTTGAAGTTTCGCCACGTCTTTTTTTACGATCCACAAATTGTAGGTCTCGGCAATCGCTTTTTTATCCGATTCGTCGAGATAGTAAATGTAGTTTCGTTTTCCCTGAATGGTGACTTTAATCCTTTCGCCTTTGTATTGACTAATGAAGGCCGACAAGCCTTTGTCTTCGTCATTTTTAAAGGTAAGCGTTTCCCAATGAGAGCCTCCATCGTCGAAACCGTGATAATTGGAATTTGAAACTCCTATACTGTCGGTTTCGGCAAAAAGATCGTTCACCGAAACCAGCACAGAATGTTGTTCTATTTTTGCTCCGGTATAGTTGCTAATGAGATATAAATCGGCATTTTCGTTTACGTATGATTTCAAATAGCAGCGGTTTGCGTTGCTTTCGGTTCGCTGAGTTTTGTACACAAAATTGCCGAAATCCTGATAAACGGTGTCTTTTTCGAACCGGAAATTCTTTTGAATGGAATCGGCTTCGTGCAGCTTTATGGGTAAAATGCTATCGCAAAAAGCAAGATTCCGGGCACTTTCGCGACGAACGATGGTGTCTTCCAATGCGGCAGCAATTTTTCGTTTTTCAACCAGTTTTGGAAACAGCAAATGAATGCTGTCGATTTGGATTTTAGCTGCGTTTAAAGAATTGTTGTTGATTAATTCTTCAATATTCTTCAACCGTGCATCTGCCTCTTTTTCCTGTGCTCTACGTGAATTGCAGGA
>QKGU01000225.1 GCA_003250325.1 Paludibacter sp. | reverse complement strand
CCAATTAATCAAATTCCTGTATGAGCACCTATGTTAAAAACACTATCAATACATATTTATATGTAAATCAGACAATTACAAGAACAAACCGATTGAGATAAAGTGTATATATCGACACCAAGGTGCTCATACAGGAATGTTAGGCGGCATGCTAAAAAAAAGAAAAACAACATTTTATAAACATGGAAAGAATTATTAAACTCGACAAATCCAACATTGAAAACGAACACATTTGTTGTGCCTTTTCAGACAAGAAATGTAAAGAAAGCTACGACTTAAAAAAGGAATGGCTGAAAAGAGAATTTGAAAATGGATATGTTTTTCGAAGAATCGATGCGAGAGCTAAAGTTTTTATCGAATATGGACCGGCTGAAAAAGGTTGGGCACCAATAGACGCAGCAAATTATTTACTGATAAATTGCTTTTGGGTCTCAGGACAATACAAAGGACAAGGATACGCAAAAGAATTATTGCGACTTGCACTTGACGATGCTAAAACGCAAGGAAAAGACGGATTGGTGACCATAGTCGGAACGAATAAGTTTCATTTCATGAGTGACACTAAATGGCTTATACGACAAGGATTTGAAACTATTGAGAAAACGACTTCAGGATTCAGTTTATTAGTAAAGAAAATAAATCCTAAAGCTGACAATCCTAAATTTAAAGAAACTGCGATTAATGGTGAAAGTCCAGACAAAAGTGGTTTAGTAGTTTATTATTCGAATCGCTGCCCATTTTCTGAATTTCATGTTCAGACTTCGTTGACAGAGACCGCAAATAAAAGAAATCTGCCATTGAAAATTATCAAACTTGAGACAATGGAACAAGCTCAATCAGCTCCGTCTCCAGCGACAATTTTCAGCTTATTTTATAACGGAAAATTTATTACGACTGACTTAAGCGTTTGCATGGACACTCGGTTTGACAAGGTTATGGAGAAAGAACTGAAATAAAGACAAAGCACAACCGCCTAACACACGCCTATGTTCATTGGCTGGCTGACGTGCATTTCGGCAGTTTTGCTCCCGCATTCACCTTGTCGTTTCACGACAGCGAATGCTCCCGCAAACCGCCAAATGCCCATAGCCTCGGTCGTTATGGGCAACAGCAAAAAATGAAAAAGAGCGACTATGTTGTACTGAAAAATGCGACATAAACAGACGAATATTTATTGAAATGAAAATAGAACAACAAACATGATTTTATTATGAAAAAGAACAAATATGGAATAATTTTAGGAATTGTTGCTGGTTTAATCGACATAATACCAATGATAATTCAAAATTTGACTTGGGATGCAAATATCTCAGCATTGACAATGTGGATAGTTGTTGGATTTCTGATTTCAACTGTTGATTTGAAGATTAATTCAGTAGTCAAAGGAATTCTAATTGCTTTTTTAGTACTATTGCCTTCTGCAGTTCTGATAGGTTGGAAAGAGCCAATCTCGCTGATTCCAATAACTATAATGACAACTATTCTCGGTGGGCTGCTTGGATTTTCAATTCATAAAATTTCAAACAAAAAAATAAAGGCTTGATTTAGACAAAAATAAACTCTCTCTGACAACTCGAAAGAAGAGAAAACCCGTTTCGAGTTGTCGAGAGAAATGATTAAACAAAAAAAATCGACTTCGTTTTGCTCATTTCGACAACTTTTTCGCATTTCGACAGCGACAAAAAGAAAGAAAAACGACTTTTACACTTTAAGTATTAAATATTATTCGTTAATTTGTAACAGTTATTTGCGGTTCGACTTTGAAGAAAAGAATTTGACTTTTAGGCGGTTCGACTGAATTTATCTCTTTTCGACTATTTGGAGAAACTCGACTGGAACAACACGAAAATTTTAGCGTAAACGACACGACTTCGCATTTAGCAGCGGACGAAAAGACAAACGATACACAACCAAGCTGCTAGCCCATAACACACGCCTATGCGCATTGGCTGGCTGACGTGCATTCAGCAGGTTTTGCTCGTTTTGCTCCCGCATTCACTTTGTCGCTGTGCGACAGTGAACGCTCCCGCAAACCGCCAAATGCCCATAGCCTCGGTCGTTAGCTGCCATAGCAGAAAAAAAAGACATTGCTACTGTTTGAAGACAAAATCTTTGACGAACTGTCCGCTTTCGTGTTTCGACTTGACGAATCTGTAACGACAGAATTTGCTGACTTTCGAACTTCTGCTTG
>QKGU01000343.1 GCA_003250325.1 Paludibacter sp. | reverse complement strand
ACTTCAAAAGGATGATGAATAAATGGAAATCATCTTTTTGGCTCGAATTTAAAATACAAATTGTTGACTTGATAAAAGCTATGTTTTACCAAATCAACAATAATATAATACGAAAATGGGCTTTTTAAGGCTCGACTAATTAATAAGATCTAACAATTTAAAAACTATTGATTATCAAAGAGTTTTTAGCTGACATTCATTCCAAAACTTCTAAAATATTCAAACCACTTTTCTTCCGGGTTCTGAATCTTCTTCAACGTCTGCAACGACTCCGCCTCATCTTTCTTATTCACAAGCACATCGTACATATGAATCAGATTCGACGACTTTATATTTCCACCACAATGCACAAATACCTTCTTTTCTGAAATCCCATTCATAATTCCTTCAAAAGTTTTGTAATGCATCGGTTTTAAATTTGAACAATCTATAGGGAAATGCACATAATTCAACCCTAGTTTCTCCACAATCTCGCCTTCGTTATGAATGGCATTTCGTGTACTGTATGGCGAAATATTGAAAACAACATCGTAACCGTCATTTTTCAAATCAACAAACTGATCAATTGTTGGCTGTGCTCCTGCAGCCAGATTTTCTCTATACTTAAAAAAATTACCTATTGAATGACTCATAAAAACTCACTAATATTTTATTGTTAATTAATTATTTACATTTTGTATTTTAAACTTCCATTCGGGCATGCTGCAACACATTTCAGACATTTGGAACAGGAGTAACTACTGCCTGATTGTTGTTTTTCAGGCTTGTAAAGACTGTATTTTTGGGGTTCCAGAGTAGAAATGTAGCATTCCTTATCGCATTTTCCACATTTTATACACGAATCTGTATCTACTTTTATTTGGAATAACGACCATTTGTTTAAAAAACCGGAAGCCCACGCTATAGGACAGCCCATTTTATGATACTGATACATGTTCGAGAACTGGCTCTGGCTCCCACCTCCCATAATCATTTCCATTATAAATCCAATTGGACACATCCAGCGACAGAAAACTTTCCCGAAAATCACACCAGTGAAAATCCCAAACAAAACCACATACCAAATTGAAATATTAAAATACGAAGTGACAGCATAAACAGCCCCGCCTAAAATTGCTAATATAAAAATTCTCTTTGCAACAATAAATTTTGTCGTTTTCTTCATTTTCTAGTTTTTTACATTCCCGGCAAACGCGGTATCATTCCTAATTTTACCCATTTTGTGTAGATGCCCCACAACTGTTTCATCCAATGTCCGTAGAGTGGCATTGGAATCATAATTTCTTTTTTATCATCGCGATACACAAATGCGGCACCGTTGCCCATATCCATTACACAAAGGATATTCAAATGTTCCTGATAACCTTTATAATTATTCGTTCCCTTTTCCAGCTCTATTATATTGTGAGCAGCATTACGTCCCATTACCTCAGCAATATGTCCCTGTTTTGCCGTCCATGCCGGACCTTCATAAGCAGCTGCATCACCAATCGCAAAAACATTTGGAAAATCAGAAACCTGATTGAAGTCATTAATCTTCGCAAATCCGGCTTCAGAAAGCGGCAAATCCGAATTTTTCAAAATAGACGAACCCATGCCTGCAGCAATAAACATAATCAAATCGGAGTCCAACTTTGTTCCATCTTCGAACAATACGCCATCTTCCTGAAATTCTGATATTTTTATCCCAAACCGTTTTTGAATTTTTTGTTGGGCAAACATTTTTTGAACAGCCTTCATGGCATTTTTTCCCATTCTTGCACCCGGTTCTTCCATTGGCGCAAACATGGTCAACTCAAATTTATTTCTCAATCCCTTCTTTTTCAAATAATGATGGATATTAAAAATCAATTCGAACGCAGGACCTCCACGTACAGCCGACTTATCTTTCGGGTTACCGCCAAAACCAATTGCTATTTTGCCCGAACCTTTCTCAATCAAAGTATCCAATCGGTTTCGCAATTCTAAGGTTTGTTCAGGTTTTCCGCATATTGTAAACGTATTTTCCACACCTTTGGGACGCATTTTATCAGCACCAAACGCCACGACCAGATAATCGTAAAGGAAGGTTTGCGATTGACAGATTACCTCGTTTTCGGCAGCTTTAATTCCTGTTACCTTGTCTATGATTAGCCTAAAACCATATTTTTTTTGAATTTTTGCCAAAGGAATTTTTACATCGTCAAATTCTTTTTTGTGTACAGGCACCCAAATCGAGATTGGATAAACAAACAAATAGTCGCGATCTGAAACCAGCGTAACATCAAATTTTCTGCTCTTCTGCAATTCGATAGCCGTTTGTACTCCGGCAAAACCGCCACCTAATATCAAAACCTTTTTCATAGTCTCTTATTTAGTTTATTTTATCTGTTTCAATAAGAAATCTTTCGATTTTACTCCAACAAAACGGTTTATTTCCTTTCCGTCTTTGAACAACACCATGGTTGGAATATTACGTACACTAAATTGTTGCGCAAGCATTTGATATTGATCAACATTCACTTTCCCGACCCGGGCATCTTCAGGTAGTTCAGCTGCTACATCGTTCAGAATAGGAGCCATCATTTTACAAGGGCCACACCATTCTGCCCAGAAATCAACCAGCATCGTTTTTCCTTTCATCTGTTGCTTGAAATTCTTATCAGTCAGCGTCACTATTTTTTCGTGATCAACGACCTTGGCCATTCCTTTCATTTTCACCCTTGCGTAAACATTCAAAAGAATGAATAATACCACAAGCGTAGCTACGACAATTAAAAATGTTTGCATATTATATTAGTTTATAAAGTTAGAAAGTTTATAAAGTTGTAAAGTTACCTTGAGAAAAGATTTTATCTTCTCATCATCATGTGCATAATGCCTCCGCCATTCTTCACATTGGTAAAGCCCATTTGTTGCAGAACTCTTACTCCATAAGCCGAACGGGCTCCCGAAGCGCAATACAACGTAATTTCCCTCGATTTTTCGCCCAACTCATTCACTCTGGCTGCTAATTGATCGAGTTCGATATTTACAGCTCCCGGATAGGCTCCACTCTGAAATTCACCACGGGTACGTACATCAACAATCAACGGCTCACTGGAAACCTTCTTAGTTTCTGTTTTTGGTTGAGCTGTCGAACGCATCTGCATCATCATCGAGTGTAATCCACCACCATTCTTGACATCGGTATATCCCATTTGCATCAATAATCGTTGTGCATAAGCTGAGCGAGCTCCCGAAGCACAATACACGGTTATATCTCTGTCAGTGTCTCCCAGTTCTTCATATCGGTGCATAAGTTCATCCAATGGGATATTTATAGCATTCGGTACAGCTCCTGAGCGGAATTCTTCCGAAGTACGCACATCAACAATAATAGGCGAAGCTGACTCATTAGCCATTTCAATAACTTCTTCCTCTTCTTTAACTTCCTTAACTTCGGCTTTTCCTAAAGATTTCTGCTCTATTGGCAACAAATCAATTTTGATATTTTTGAAGTCCGTTGCTCTTGCCTGACGTTGCAAAGAGGAATGTCCACCAGAAATGTTGATTACATTATCAAATCCGGCTCCAACCAACGTACGCAATGCCTGATGACCTTTTTTACCAGTTTCGTCGTACACAATCACAAGTCTGTTCTGAGGTATTGAAGACAATTTTTCAGGTAAAAGTTCCAATGGAATGTGCATTGCACCCATTACGTGCGATTTTTCGTATGAGAACACATCACGAACATCAATAAATACCGCATTTTTTCCTTCAACAAAAGCATCCAGTTCCGAAACGGTAACCGAAGGACTAAAACCTGACATTTTGTTTTCAGCCGTGTAGGCAGCCATATTAATCACATCGTTTGCTGTTCCGAGAGGCGGTGAATACGCAAAATCCACATCGGCCAGGTCGCTAACGGTAAGTTTAGCTGCAGCTGCTGTGGCAATCACATCCAACCGACGATCAGCGCCTTTATATCCTGCAGTTTGTCCACCCAGAATCACGCCAGTATTTTTATCGTAAATCACCATCACAGTTACAGGTTCTGCACCCGGATAGTAAGAAGTGTGGTGTTCTTTGTGTACAACAATAGCATCAGCATCAATACCGAGCGAACGGGCTTGTTTCAACGAAAGTCCGGTAGTTCCGGCTACTGCTTCAAAAACACGAACAATCGATGTTCCTATTGAACCTTTGTATTTATGTTGCCCTCCCAGCGCATTTTCAGCAGCAATTCTGCCCTGACGATTCGCCGGTCCGGCCAATGGAATACGAACTTTCTTCCCGTTTACACGATGTTCAATTTCCACCATATCACCAGCTCCGTAAATATCAGGATCGGAAGTTTGCATGTATTCATTAACCAGCAATCCTCCAGCTTCACCAAGCTCCAATCCGGTTTCTTTCGCCAACTGCAAAGTAGGACGAACACCGATCGACAACAAAACCATATCCGCATCGAGAGTTTTACCGTTGTCCAGTTTTACCGATTTCGATCCGATTTCAGTGACACCCGCATCGGTATGAATTCCCACACCGTACGAAAGCATTTCAGTTTCGATAAAACCAGCAGTCTCAGCTTCCATTATGGCCATAACGTGTGGCATCATTTCTACCACATTTACTTTCAAACCACGTTTCACAAGTGCTTCTACCATTTCCAAACCGATAAATCCACCTCCGACTACTACTGCACTTTTAGGTTTCTTTTCGTCGATATGACGGGCTATTTTATCCATATCTTCCAACGTCCACAAAGTGAAAACATGTTGCAAATCCGCTCCCTGAAGTGTTGGCTTGATAGGACGTCCACCCTGAGCCAAAATCAGTTTTGTATATTCAAATTCTTTGTGATCGCCACTGCGCGTATCTTTTGTTTTTATAACATGTGCGTCTCTGTCAATTCCAGTCACAAGCGTATGTGTAAACACGTCCACATTGTATTGTTCCTTAAAACTTTCCGGACTTTGCAAAATAAGTTTCGAACGGCTTTTGATATCACCACCAATGTAATACGGCAATCCGCAATTGGCAAACGAAATATCAGGACCAGCTTCGAGCATGGTTATTTGTGCATCCGGCGAAATTCTTCTTACTTTAGCTGCGGCTGTAGCTCCGGCAGCTACACCTCCTACAATTACAATTTTTTCCATATCAGGTTGTTTTATTTTATTTTTTTCTATTGATTGTTTTGAATGACGGAACAAAGGTAAAGCATTATTTTTTAAATTACAATAGTATCACTAATAAATTATTATAATATCACTATTAAATCTCTTTATTTATAATTACCTGAATAACAAACTAAAATAAAATTGAATTTTTTATAAAAAAAAAATTGCCGGCTGATTGAATCAACTTCAACCAACCGGCATCCTCTAAAACTAATTCAAAAACAGATCAATTATTTCAAAAATTCCTGATAAGGATTATTTTTATGCTCGCGATCCTTCACCACCAGTGTAGTTGTAGGTGCTTTCGATTTCATATTAAACATGATATCATGCCCAACACATAAGCCGAATGAGATATTCAAATCGGTATTTTGCTGCGCCAGAAATTCGGCCTGACCAGCAGGATTACACGAAGTTCCTTTTACATTTTTATCATCGAGTAAATCGGCAGCTTTAATCTTCTGATATTTACAGTCTACTGTATAAACTTCAAACTGATCGGATAAACGTTCCTTTAGTTTTTGAGCTTCTTTCGTCATCCCCACACAATGCGCTATCCCAATCCGCTTTACTCCAGCTTTTTCAGCGTAAAGCTTTAGTTCTTCCACTCTGTTTCGACCCATCAACAAAGAATCCTCCGCGGCTCTCATCAGTTTCAGATCGGAGCTTGTATATAACTTTTCGCTTTCGTTCATATCGGAATATTTATATGAAACAAATCATCAAAAACTTATTTCTTTTTCTTTTGAGTGCTTATCTTGAAAGGCAAATACAACGGGCAAAAGCCAACCAAGGCTGTCAGCATAACGACTGCGGCTAACAGAAGAACAATTATACCTAAAGTACCTGTTACCACATTTTCGTAAAACAATACAATCAAAACCAATGCGAGAAATAATCTGATTGCTTTGTCGATAGGACCGATATTCGATTTCATAATAATTAATTTTTTAAATAGATTTATAATGATAAACTAGAAAATTATAGCTCTTTCGAAATAGTGATTGCCGCAATGGTTCCATCAGCAACTGCTGTGGTAATTTGACGGTATTTTTTGCTAACAATATCACCAACTGCATAAATATCAGGCAAATTGGTTTGCATATCTTCATTCGTTTTTATGTAACCCCAGTTGTCCGTTTCAGGTAAAACACTTCCCAACACCGAAACATTTGCTTTGAAGCCGATAAAAACAAAAACGCCATCCGATACCAACTCTTTTGTTTCTTTTGTTTTCAAATCTTCCAGGGTAGCCACCATCGTTTCGCCACGTTTCTCAAATCTCCGTGGTTCGTGTTCATACATAACGTCTATTTTTTCGTTAGCCTTCAAATGCTCAATAGCTGTCTGATTTGCGGTCAATTTATCGAACTGGTGAATCATAGTTACTTTCCGTGCAAATTTAGTAATAAATAATGCTTCTTCCACAGCTGAATTTCCACCACCAATAACTGTTACATCTTTATCCACGAAATATTTTGCATCGCAGGTAGCACAATACGAAATTCCTTTGCCTTTGTATTCCTTTTCACCCGGTGCATTCATCGTGTTGGGAGTAGTACCCGTTCCGATAATAATTTTTTTAGCCTTAATGGTTTCAAATCCATCAATAACGATTTCCTTTTTCACCAAATCCACCGACGTAATATCTACAGCCACTTTGAAGTCGATGCCCGTATGTTTCGCTTGTTCGCTCATGTAATGTGCCAACATAAATCCCGGTTGTGGTTGTTCGAAGCCGGGATAATTGGAAACCTGATGCGTAATGCCCATATATCCGCCCGGAAGAGCCGGATCAATCAAAACCGTTCTGATTTTTGCCTGTCCGAGATAAATTCCGGCTGTTAAACCGGCAGGGCCACCACCCAAAATAGCCACATCATATTCTGATACAGTCGATTTTTGTTTTCCTTTGATTTCATTCACTTCATCAGTTGACAACATCGCATCCAATCGTTCCATGATTTCCGATTTTTTAATGCCACCACTGATAGAACTCTGCACCTGTTTTCCTTTGTCAAAAAACAACAAAATTGGAGAAGAACTTACGCCAAGCGAAGTCGCCAATTCACGATTTCCCTGACGGAAAATCTTTAAAAATTTCACTTTTTCACCGTATAATTCGGCCATTGCTTCGAATTTCGGAGCTAATGCTTCGCAAGGTGGACATTCGGTCGAATAAAAATCCACGACTACTTTTCCTTCATTCAGCACTTCTTTTTCAAAGTCTGCTGCATTAATTTCTTTCATAAATTCAATACTTTTGAAGTTTTACAAACAAAACATGTTCATTTATTCATATATAATCTTTTTCAAAAAGGGCAAAACTCACTGCCCTTTCCAATATCTTTATTATTCAGCAAAATAATAAGCTGCTCCCAGCGACAATAGTTCCTTAATAGGACGGCAATCCGGTGAATTAGGATGTCCGTTTTTGTTTTTTGCCACCGAAGCACAACCGCCACCACAAGCCAAAGCTACCGAGCAATCTTTACATTTTTCAATGGTGGTTATATCTCTGTTCTGCCAGCTTTCAATTTTCTCCTCATTTTTAGTAATTTCAGGATAAAATGTTCCCAGTTCATCTCCTTTGTTACCCACAGTAGCTGTACAAGAATAGATGGTTCCGGTAAAATCAAACGCCCATTCTGTTTTACATGCCGGACACGAGTCGAACAACGGTGTGGGCAAGGCTTCGTGTTCCGAGATATATTTGGCGATAGAGAAAGCTGGTTTATAAAATTCTGCTATGTATGGATGTTCTTTCAACATCTCATATATTTTCTCATACAAAGTTGCTCTGTCATAGAGTTTTTCAGGCGTACTGTTGCAAAAATGCAATTCATAGTTTCGTCCGATTTGCGTTTTGAAAAGTGGTGAACCCGTCCAGCCTTTATCAATTGCAAAAAGTGAAAGTCCGGCCAGATTTTCGATATTTTCTTTATCCACCACCATGCGCAGGTTGATATTTATGCCAGCTTCCAAGCAAGCATCGATA
>QKGU01000344.1 GCA_003250325.1 Paludibacter sp. | reverse complement strand
TTTTATATTTAAAGCTTTAATTTCTGAATCCTGAGAAAATAAAAAACGAGCGGTAACACCGCATAGCACCAATAAAGGTGACATCGTTAATTTCAGCATTGTAGCCCGTTCAAACTGTTGTGTATATTGATAGTTCATTTCTCGCAATCCTTTACTGGTGCTATGCAAACCGTTGGCAGCAAGCCGAAAAAAAAATAAAGACAAAATGTGTAATCAAAAGAGACGAAATATCAAAACCGAAGAATTCTAAAATGAAAAATATATGCAACTAATCCAAAACAATCCGTACAGACAACTTGGTTTGCTTGTTGGCGCAACTGCTAGACAGGAAAACAATCATAAAACAAAAATAAATCAGTATTTAGATGCTGAAAACGAAATTCCAGCACAATATGTAGAATATGGATTTGGTTGCTTGGGTGAAATTGAGCGAACTACTGAAACCATTTCAAGTGCAATGGCTAATTTAACACTCGGCAAAGATAGGATTAGTTCAGCTCTATTTTGGTTTTGGAATGGAAACCCAATTACAGACGAGGCTGCATTTGATGCATTAAGAGAGGGTGATATAGAAACAGCATTCCAAATTTGGGATAAATTAATTACTGAGACCAATGAAGACGGTAAGAGATATTGGAAACCAGTTACATTAAAGAACTTTTCCGCTTTTCATAACTGCTCAATTATAAATTTAATTAAATCTAATGGAAACCTACAGAATGCAGTTGTTGGTAAACTTTATTTTCTGCAGAGCGACTTTATTGATAATTTTATTTCAACTGTTGTTGATGGGACACATAAAACTTCTTCTAAAGAATTACAACTACTGTTTCTCAATCAATTGCATTCTGAAATTGAAAAACACAAAACAATTTCATTAGAGAAATTCATAAAGATTTTAACTGCACATGAGTTTGTTGCTAAACAAGATTTTTTGAAAGTAATTCTGGAAAAGCCAATTAATCAAATTGAACAGAAGATTGAATTTGCTAAGAATGCGCGAAAAGTAAACAAGGCTAATGGAGCAAAAGCAGCTCAGGAGCTTTTTGATTCAACTTCCAATGCTCTGATCCAACTAAAAAGCATTATTAGTTCCAATGATATTAAATATACTTCAATTGCAGATAAAATTGCAAATGAAATCCTTCAATGTAGCATAGATTACTTTAATGAAGAACAAGACCTGGACAGCAATGTCGATTATATTGAGACTGCAATGAGATTGGCACAATTGGCTGATAAAATTGCAATTGGCAGTCTTACTAAAGATAGAATTAGGGATAGTATCGAAACTCTTGAAGAAATGAAAGACCGAGAAATTTCACGAGCGATAGACTTTTTGGAATCAGTTAAAGAGGCTTATGAAACTAATGAGAGGCAAATCAGAGCAGAAATTAAGAAAATTGAACAAACCGACATACTAATAAGAACAGGACAAAGAACCATAAATTGGAGTGCAGTAGAAGATAATATTAAAAATTCTATTGATTGGCAAAAAGTAAATGAATTGTTAGTTGAAATTCTTTCGGATAAGAATTTGAAAAAAATCAAAGAAAGTGATGATGCCGAACAGAAGAAAGCATTCCTTGAATTGATGAATTGGGTAAAAGGCAACTCATTAAGAAGTAGTACAATATCTACAATAATTGATAAATACAAAAAGATACCACCGAAGTTACCTTTCAAAATTCTTTCTTCATACATAACTAATACAGATAAGGAAAGTAAATCATTACCAGAAACAAATCCTTTATACAAAAAACACACACGTTATGTCGGAATTAAAATAAACGTAGAGTGTTATGAGAATAAAACAATAACAATTTACAAAAAATATATAGGAACAAATGGTAAACTTTCATTTAATGATAAGGTTTCCCCTAAGGGATATACAAATTCTACAATAGCAACTATCAATACAAATACAAAAGTTATTGATTTGTCAGGTTGGGGTAATCCAAATAGTTGCACTTACGAAATAGGCAAACACAGAATTGAATTATATGTTGATGAATTTATGATTCACAGTAAAGAATTTATTGTTGATTTAGCTCCTTCTGAAAAGTTAGAAATTGAATTAAAAAAAGCAGATGACAGACTAAAAGAAATCAAAAACACAGACTACTACAAATCTGAATTAGAAACTGCAAATTCCGAAATGAATGAGATTCAAGAATTTCATTTATTTAGAAGTAGTAGTACTAAACAAAACCAAATATTAGAACAACAGAGAAAAATTGAGAGTATTCAAAACAAAGCAAGACAAGAGAAAGAAAGACTAATTGAACAACAAAACAAAATCATATATAAAATAAAATCTGATATACAAAATGCCGAATATTAATCTTTAATCAATAGCACAATGAAACGAATTACACTATTATTATTTTTGTTCGCAAGCATAAATATCTTTGCTCAAACAGAAACCGTTACAAAAGAAGACTTGATAAAAGAGTTACAACCTTTGAAAACGAGTATTCAGACTTTGCAAAATGAAAACAACAAATTAAAAACAGAAGTTGGCAATTTAAAGACAAAACTATCAGATGCAAACAAAACCATTGTGAGTTTGCAAAAACAAACACAAACCAATAGTACTGCAATTTCACAAACTACAAATGAATTGGGTATGAAAATTTCTACAACAGAAACTAATGCAAATCTAAAAATTTCAGAAATAGGCAACTCCTTAAGTACAAAAACGCTTTACGGTGTTATTGGAGTTCTAATTGCAATACTCATTTCAGTACTTTTATATTGGCTTTTAAGTAAAAAACAGCAAACCGACAAAAGTGATTTTGAAGGCAAGCTTGAGGATAAAACTTCTTCATTAAAAACAGATGTAATTTCGGAGATTGATAAAACAAAAAAAGAACTTCAACAAGAGAATATTAGGTTAGATTTAAAACTTATGGAGGTTCTGGATAATCAATTAAAAGCAAATAAACCAATTGAAATAATTGCAAATTCAAACGATGTACAAAAGATTGACCATTCATTGCCATTAAAAGTAGCAGATGAAATTACCAGAATAAATGCTTATGCTAATACTCTTGACCCTAGCAGCCAGGATGCAAAAGCATTAAAAAGTTCTGTAAAAAGACTATTTAATACATTCAAAGCCTCTCAATATGAAATAATTGATTTATTAGGTCAGAAGTATGATGATGGTCTAAAAGTGATTGTTGTAAATGCAATAGAAGATAGCAATCTTAAACAAGGAGAGGAGATAATTTCAAGAATAATCAAACCACTGGTTAAATATAATGGAGAGCAAATTCAAGCCGCACAAGTAGATATTTCAATAGGAATTTAAATTTAAAAACATATATCATGAGAAATAAGATTGACTACGGAATTGATTTAGGTACTACAAATTCTGCAATTGCCAGAATGGAAAATGGAAAACCTAAAGTCATACAAACAGACATTCAAAAAGACACAATGCCCTCATGTGTTGCTATCAATCCAAGAAAAATGCTGCATATACAGCCAATATTAAAGATAAATTAAGACTGCTCAAAACGTTTGGAATGGATGATTCCAATAGTTTTTTGGAGTTTAAAAGAACTATGGGTAAGGACATAAAAAAACATAGTAAATTACTTGATAAAGATTTTTCTTCAGAAGAACTCTCAGCAGAAGTACTAAAGAAATTGAAATCATTTGTCACTGACGAGCAAATTAAATCTATAGTAATTACTGTTCCTGCAATGTTTACTTTGGCTCAAAATGAAGCTACTATAAATGCCGCAAAATTTGCTGGATTTGAAGTTGTAGAATTGTTACAAGAACCAATTGCAGCTTCCATAGCTTATGGATTAGATTCAAAAGAAAAAGATGGTAAATGGCTTGTGTTTGACTTCGGTGGTGGAACGTTTGATGCTGCCTTAGTTAAGGTTGATGACGGAATTATGAAAGTCTTAGACACTGAAGGCAATAACGAATTAGGCGGTAAGGATTTAGACTTAGCCATAGTTGACAATATTATAATACCTTACCTTAAAGAAAATTATTCAATTGATGACATATTGGGGAATAAAGACAAAAGAGAAATATTGAGGAATGCAATGAAATCATTTGCAGAAAAAGCTAAAATTGATTTGTCATTCAATGCTGCTACTGATATTACCTGTTTTCCAGATGAAATTGGTGCTTTGGACGAAGAAGGTAACGAACTCGCTTTAAGTATTGACATTACACAGGATGACTTAATTCCAGTTTTTGAGCCGATTTTTCAAAAGGCTATTGATAAGACCAAACAATTACTACAAAAGAAGAATTTAAAAGGTAGTGATTTAGATTGTTTGATTCTAGTTGGTGGTCCTACATATTCACCAATTTTACAAAGAATGCTGAAAGAGCAAATAACAGAAAATGTTATTGCAAAAAATCAAATGACTTCAGTAGCAATCGGGGCAGCATTATACGCTTCAACACAAAACATAGGAGTTACTCCAACAGCTCCTCCTACAGGAACAATTGCATTAGAATTGAAATATGAATCAGCGACGGTTGATCCCGACACACTGATAAATATCAAAATTGATTCAGACTTAACCATTGGAAGTATTCCTGAAAAAGTATATGCAACTTTAGAGCGAGGAGACAAATCGTATTCAAGTAATCGTACTTTAATTAGTGATAAAAAGGCTACATTAATAGAAGTGCTTTTGGAATCGAATTGCTCAAATTATTTCACTATTGTATTGACTGATGAAAAAGGTGATAGACTACCATGCCAACCAGATAATTTGACAATAACTGATATGCATATTCCACTTGCCCCATTGCCATATCATATTGGAGTGCAGGTTTGGGATAATAAAAAAGAGATAACTATTTTCAAAGGATTGAAAGGCTTAGAAAAAAATCAAATTATCAAAGGAGCAGTTGGAGTATCACCAGTAGGCTTGAAAACTCCGAAACAATTAACTGCTGGAAAAATTACTGACGTTTTAAGAATACCAATTTTTCAAGGTGAAGACGGTATAGAAGGTAAAAATTCATTTCAAGCTAACTATGTAACTGACGTTATTATTACAGGAGAAACTTTACCCAAAGTTGTCCCTGCTAATTCTGATATTGAAATAACGTTAACTTTTGATCAGAATGGTGCTAAACCTGTTTGCTCAGTTTACTTTCCA
The DNA here is from genome assembly GCA_003250325.1 of Paludibacter sp. Taxonomy (GTDB): domain Bacteria; phylum Bacteroidota; class Bacteroidia; order Bacteroidales; family Paludibacteraceae; genus Paludibacter. Next base: position 6,476 of record QKGU01000344.1, on the reverse strand, counting down.
GTAATTGACTATACAGAGGAAGTTCCTGTTGAAATCAACCTACAACCTAAGGTTGAAAATGATTGGCTTTCAAAAGAAATACAATCTGATATAAAAAGAGCCAACATATTAGCAGATGAAATAAATAGTTCTGAACTAAACAAATGTGTTTCTGATTTAGAGCAATTGAAATCTGATTTAAAAAATGAAGCAGGAAGCGAAGATGGCAAAATGCGAATATTAAATAGCTTAAGAGCCATAAGAAACATTCTAGACAACTATGAAACAAACATAGAATGGCCAAAAGCAGAATCTGAACTTAAAGAAACATATTATAACGCCGAAGAACTTATCGAAAAGATAGACGAAGCTGGATTATGGGGTAATATTGATGAATCAAAAGTGCGGCAACAAATGGAAGAATTTAAAATCCACATAGAGTCGATTATAAAAGATAAGGATGTTAGACTGGCAAATGAGACTTCAGAAAATATAATGGATTTGATGAGAGCTTTAGTTGAAACTTTCCGGGAAGAAGGTGAAAAGGAGAAAGGCTATATAAGCTACGTCAATGAAAACTTTGCCATTTTACCTTGGAAAGATGCAAACAAAGCAAGACAATTGTTAAATCAAGCAATTTCGAACATTAACAACAATGGCAATCATTCTCAATTGGAGCAGTTGTGTATCCAGATTGACAATTTAAGAGATAGAACAAATCCAAATCAACCAATAGATATTCCAACTTGGCCTTAAATTATGGAAGCAAACTACAAAGGCATATTACCTAAAAACTTTTCAGTCAACGAAAAGTATTCTATTATGCTTTTTATTAAGCAAGGCAGTAATGCCGAAACATATAGAATAAAAGGGAATGATGGCAAATTATATTTTCTGAAACTGTTTAATTATGCCAAATTGCACCGTTCGGCTTTTGACGAAGAAAACAATTTATTGGAAATAGAATTTCTAAAAAAAATCCAACATGAAAACATTGTTTCTTATAAAGACAGTGGTGAGCTAATATGTGATGGTAAAAAGTTTGGTTACTTGATTTTAAATTTCATTGCAGGTGAAACCTTGGAAGAAAGAATAAGCCGTGAACCTTTTGGTAACTTCTATGATATTCAACAAATTATTTTGGATGTCTTAAATGGCTTATGTTATTTACACCAATTGCCCGAACCAATAATTCACAATGAAATTACACCACAAAATATAATGTTGGATTTGTCAGGCGATATTCCAAAAGCAATTCTAATTGATTTTGGCTATGCTCGTTCATTTCACCAATCGACAAAATCATACAACAAAGTTGGATTGAATTTGAATTATGTCGCTTCGGAATGTTTTAATGGACTGTATTCGTCACAAAGTGATCTTTATTCGGTTGGTGCTGTAATGTATCAAATGCTGTTCAATCGACCCCCTTGGTTTAAGGATATTTCAAAATTTCAAGCAGACAGAACAAATGCAGAAGAATTTATTTTAGAAGAAAGAAGTAAATCATTATCATTTAAGGGTCTTCTGGCTGATTTCTTAGGTTATGATGAAACAATAAATTTGATTCTAAAAAAGGCATTAAGTCAGGACATAGAAGATCGTTTTCCGAATGCAAGTGAATTTATTCATGCTTTAAATGGTGAAATTGAAGTAGAAGATATTGATAAAGTTCGAAAAGTCAAATCAGAAGATAAAACTGAGAAAACCATTAAACCTCAAAAGGTTAAAGGGAAAGGTTTTGATGCAGTTGCAGGATTAGATGATTTGAAAAAGGAAATGAAAAAGTCAGTTATTGATATTTTACAGAATCCTGAAAAAGCTGAGAGGTATGGAGCTAAACTTCCCAATGGAATGATTTTATATGGACCTCCAGGCTGTGGTAAAACATTCTTTGCAAAACATTTTGCAGAAGAAGTTGGATATAATTTTTTATTGATTACACCCAGTTCTCTTAAGAGTCGCTATGTGAATGCCTCACAAGAAAACATTGCAAAAATGTTTGAAGATGCTGAAAAAAATGCACCAACAATTATTTTCATTGATGAAATAAACGAACTCTTACCAAATCGTGATGGAGAAGTTCACGAAATGGCAAAAAGTGCGGTTAATGAAATGTTGGCTCAAATGGATAGAACAGGTGAAAAAGGAATTTTTATAATTGGTGCAACAAATTATCCTGATATGATTGACCCAGCTATGTTAAGGTCAGGTAGATTGGAAAAGAAATTTTATTTACCTCCACCAGATTTTAGTTTGCGAAAAGCTCTGTTTGAAATGAGTTTAGGTCAAAGAAAAAAAGTACTAGATTTTGGCATTGATTATGATTTGCTTTCTAATCTTACCGAAAATTATGTTAGTTCTGACATTGAAGCAATCGTTAATGAAGCAACCTCAATAGCAATGGCTGATGATTCAAGAATAACAATGCAATTATTAGAGAAAGTAATTAAATCCTTTGTGCCTTTTCCAAAAGAAGAATTAAGAAAATACCAAAATATAAAAGCAAAAATGGATGGTGTTATTATTGAGAAAAAAAATGATAGACCTAGAGTTGGTTTTTAAACTTTTAATTAAATCAGATATGGAAACAATTAGCTTTGATAGACTATTACTGAAAACTGCATTTTGCTGTATGGCTTCTGATGGTGAAATAGTACCAAAAGAAGTAAAAGTAATAAAGAAACTCTGTGAAAAATCACCGGTCTTTAAAGATTTTGATTTTAAAAAAGAAATAAATGCATTAATCTGCAGATTAAATTCAAATGGCAAAGATTTTATAAATTATTATTTTAGCTTATTGAAAGATACCGACCTTTCTGATGATGAGGAGTTAGCTTTAATTGATTTTGCTGTTGAAACAATAAAATCAGATAAAAAAATTGAATATACTGAAATTAAGTTCTTTAAAGCAATTAGACATAATCTAAAAGTATCTAATGAAAAGATTTTGGCAAAACACGATGACATTGAATATTGGTTAGAAGATGATATTAAATCTGAATCAAATATTGATAAATTAATAAGCCAATATCTTGAAATAGCAAATTTACCTCAATTTGAATCTATTTCTTTAAACGATATAGAAATGCTAAAAAACTAAGATATATGAAAAATACAATTAAAATTGTACTTTCTATTTTGCTTTTTCTATGTCTCGCAGATATGCCCTATGGATATTATCAATTTGTGAGATTTGTAGCTATGATTGGCTTTGCGATTCTTGCATTTCAATCAGCAGAATCAGAAAATAAATCATTTTTGATTATTTATGGGGCATTAGCACTCTTATTTCAACCATTCATTAAAATTGCCTTAGGACGTGAATTGTGGAATATAGTAGATGTAATTGTTGGCGTTGGTCTGATTATATCATTATTTATTGACAAACAACAAAAGAAAGACTAAGCGCCCAAAAAGCAAAAAAAGCCACAGCAAGTTGGTGTTTATTTACAATTGTCTTGCAGTGGCTTTTATAGCTTTTTGATAATAGGCAGTGCGGTCACAGTACATTGTTTTTTTGTTCGGTTAGACAGTTGAAGTGCGTTTTGAAAGAAAAAAAACAATGAACTGTGGAGAGTTTAGATTTTGGTTTTGTGCATTTAGACAAGTTTATCAGGCTATCTCAGCTGGTTGACAAGAAAATACATGAAACATAACAGACTTATTGCATTGACAAACAGAAAATTAATACGACTGAAATAAATGAAGACTGTATAACGACTGAACGGCCAGCTGCCAACACACGCCTATGCACACCTGCTGGCTGACGTGCAATTAGCAGGCTTTGCGCCCGCATTCACCTTGTCGCTGTGCGACAGTGAATACGCCCGCAAACCGCAGGATGCGCATAGCCTCGGTCGTTACCGCCAATGCTAAAAAAGACACACAGACAGACAGTGTACAACTTAAGAATTACAAAATAGACAGACAATATGCTTTTTAACTCATTGAACTTTGCGATATTCTTACCGATTGTTTTTATATTATACTGGTTTGCGACAAAAGGAAATTTAAAACTTCAAAATATTTTACTGCTCGTTTCAAGTTACTTTTTTTATGCTTGTTGGGACTGGCGGTTCATGTTTTTACTTATCTTCTCGACCTTATTAGACTATTTTACTGGGATTAAAATCCACGAGGCTACAAATAAAAGAAATAAATTATTTTGGTTATGGCTAAGCATCGGTGTAAATCTAGGTTTTCTTGGAGTTTTTAAATACTACAACTTTTTTGCTGCTTCATTTGCCGATGGGCTATCACTTTTAGGATTTAAAGCAAATTTCGGAACTTTACAAGTAATACTACCAGTTGGTATATCTTTTTATACCTTCCATGGATTATCTTATGTAATCGATTTGTATAAGAACAGGATAAAACCAGAACGAAACTTTATAGATTATTCTCTTTTCGTAAGTTTCTTCCCGCTTCTTGTAGCGGGTCCAATTGAAAGAGCCACTCACTTATTACCTCAAATACTTAAAAAAAGAGAATTTGATTATTCAAAAGCGGTTGATGGATTAAGACAAATTCTTTGGGGGTTATTCAAGAAAATTGTGATTGCGGATAATTGTGCAACATTAGTGAATCAAATATTCGGGTCATATGAAACACAAAGCGGTAGTACTCTTTTGTTAGGAGCAGTACTTTTTGCCTTTCAAATTTATGGTGATTTTTCTGGTTATTCTGATATCGCTTTAGGTACTGCTCGCCTTTTTGGAATAGAACTTTTAAGAAATTTTGCTTTCCCATATTTTTCGAGAGACATTGCTGAGTTTTGGAGACGATGGCACATATCACTCACTACATGGTTTCGTGATTACTTGTATATTCCATTAGGAGGGAGCCGTGGCGGAAAATGGCAAGCTATACGAAATACTTTTATAATATTTATAGTCAGTGGATTTTGGCATGGAGCAAATTGGACTTTTTTGGCTTGGGGAACTTTTCATGCGTTTCTTTTTCTACCATTATTGTTGCTTCAGAAAAACAGAAAAAACACAAACTCTGTTGCTGACGGAAGATTGTTTCCTAATATGAAAGAAGTAATGCAAATAACTTCAACATTTTTATTAGTAGTTGTTGGTTGGATTTTCTTTCGTGCAGAAACTTTTGGAAAGGCTTTAGATTATATTGGAAAATTATTTGATAAAAGTTTGTTGACAATACCCACATATAGTGTTGGCCAATCCAAAACCATTTTCTTCATTGTATTATTGATTTTAATAGAGTGGCTTCAAAGAAATAAAAAACACGGTTTAGAATTATCGTCTATAAATAACCACTTTATAAAATGGAGTATATACTATGCTTTAATTGCAGTAATTCTTGAATTTGGAGCTAATAGTCAGTCTTTTATTTATTTTCAGTTTTAAGTTATGAAATCATTTATCAGAAAATTGGTTTGTTTTATTGGTATACCATTTATCTTGTTAGTTGGAATATATGTTATTTCTGATCCATTCAAAACAATTAAAAGTTTTAATTTATCGGAGTTTTCTATTGTTAACAGAGATTTTTTATCTACAGAATTATATTTAAAAAACGAACAAACACAAAAATACAATTCATTTATATTTGGTAGTTCAAGAGGATGTGGCTTAAATACATATAAATGGAAATCATATTTGCCCAAAGGTTCTAATCAATTTCTTTTTCAGGCTTGGAGTGAAACTGTAACAGGCATTTACCAGAAGGTTTCATATTTAGATAACAAAGGAGTGCCTATTAAAAATGCAATTATTTTATTGGATATTCCTAGTAGCTTTGGCGAAACACAAGAGCCTAAAACTGCATTAGGTTTAAAACATTACAAGTTATCAGGTAAATCAAAATTATATTTTCAGACTATTTTGTTCTATTCGTATCTAAAACCAAGCGAAATATTTAAATCAACAAAAGAAATATTTATTAAGCCAAATTATGAAATTGGATTTGATACAATTTCTAACGACTGGAATAAATCAAACAAAGAAAATTGGGAATATGAACCAAAACAAGATAAGACATTAAATAAAACGAAATTTGGCAAAAGACCGGATCATGAAGTTATTTCAAAAGAATTAATTAATCTTGAGTTTGAAAGTTTATTAAAGAAAATAGAATTTATCCTCCAGAAACAAAGAACAAACTACAAGATAATCATAACACCAGCATACGATCAACTTCGCATTAATAAAAATGATTTATCTACATTAAAAGAAATATTTGGGAAGCAGAATGTGTATGATTATTCCGGAAAAAACATATTAACGGAAGACAAATATAACTTTATGGACATAAATCATTTTGACGCAATCGTTGGTTGGAAAATACTTGAAAATATATATGAGAGAAACGACTCAAAACATTTACAATAAAGCACATGGCGGTAACACACGCCTATGTCCATTGGCTGGCGCACGTGCATTTTGGCAGTTTTGCTCCCGCATTCACTTTGTCGCTGTGCGACAGCGAACGCTCCCGCAAACCGCCAAATGCCCATAGCCTCGGTCGTT
>QKGU01000414.1 GCA_003250325.1 Paludibacter sp. | reverse complement strand
TGAATTAATTGCTTCGGAAAACTTTGTAAGCGATCAGGTAATGGAAGCAATGGGTTCGGTGTTGACAAATAAATATGCCGAAGGTTATCCAGGCAAACGCTATTATGGTGGTTGCGAAGTTGTTGACCAAAGCGAACAAATTGCAATCGACCGTTTGAAAGAAATCTTCGGCGCTGAATGGGCAAACGTTCAACCTCACTCAGGCGCCCAGGCAAATGCTGCTGTATTTTTAGCTTGCTTGAATCCGGGCGACACTTTCCTTGGCTTAAATTTGGCACATGGTGGTCACCTTTCTCACGGCTCGTTGGTAAACAGCTCAGGTATTCTTTATCATCCAACAGAATATAATGTTCGTCAGGATACCGGCCGTGTGGATTACGACCAAATGGAAGAAGTTGCTTTGCGCGAAAAACCAAAATTGATCGTTGGTGGAGGTTCGGCTTACTCACGCGAATGGGACTACAAACGCATGCGCGAAATTGCCGATAAAGTGGGCGCATTGTTGATGATTGATATGGCTCACCCTGCCGGTCTGATTGCAGCCGGTTTATTGGAAAATCCTGTTAAATGGGCGCATATCGTAACTTCAACAACTCACAAAACACTTCGTGGCCCACGTGGAGGTATTATTTTGTTAGGAAAAGATTTTCCAAATCCATGGGGAAAAACGACTCCAAAAGGGGAAGTAAAAATGATGTCTGCCCTACTCGACTCTGCTGTATTCCCGGGTATTCAGGGTGGTCCGCTGGAACACGTGATTGCAGCTAAAGCCGTTGCTTTTGGCGAATGTCTTCAACCGGAATACAAAGAATATCAGACACAAGTACAGAAAAATGCTGCAGCTTTGGCAAACGCATTAGTTTCTCGTGGATTCACCATTATTTCAGGCGGAACAGACAACCACTCTATGCTGGTGGATTTGCGTTCTAAATTCCCTGAATTGACCGGTAAAGTAGCAGAAAAAGTATTGGTGGAAGCCGATATTACTGTTAATAAAAACATGGTTCCATTCGATAGCCGTTCCGCTTTCCAAACTTCAGGTATTCGTTTAGGCACTCCTGCAATCACTACCCGTGGTGCAAAAGAGCCATTAATGGAAGAAATTGCAGAAATGATTGAAATTGTTCTTTCAAATGTTGAAAACGAAGAAGTTATCAAATCCGTTCGCGAACGTGTGAATAAGACAATGGAAGCTTATCCTTTATTTGCGTACTAATTAAGACCCTCCAAACCTCCCCAAAAGGGAGGCTTAAAGAATAAATATGACAAAATCAACACATAGCTTTTCTCCTAGCTCCTCTGTTGGAGGGGTTGGGGAGGCTATTTTTGAGCTTTCAGAACATACCGATACTACCGTTTTTTACGGGGTGAATAATTCGAACATACACACCCTAAAAAATTTATATCCAAACTTGCGATTTACTGCTCGTGGACACGCTATCAAAATTTCAGGTAGCGAAAATGAAACTCAGAGATTTATTTCAAAACTTGAAAAAATAGAGCGCTATTGCATTGACAACAACCAACTTTCCGAAACAAACATCATTGAAATTATCAAAGATGGTTCGGAACCTGAAGAATTGAAGTTCGATCACCTTATTCTTCATGGCGTTAATGGAAAGTCGATTATGGCGCGGACCAAAAACCAGCAAAAACTGGTAAAAGACTTTGAAACTAACGATTTGTTGTTCGCCATTGGACCTGCCGGTTCGGGTAAAACTTACACAGCCATCGCGCTGGCAGTTCGTTCGTTGAAAAATAAAGAAATTAAAAAGATAATCCTTAGTCGTCCGGCCGTTGAAGCAGGTGAAAAACTTGGTTTTCTTCCCGGCGACATGAAGGAAAAAATCGACCCATATCTTCAACCGCTTTACGATGCGTTGCAAGATATGATTACTCCATTGAAATTAAAAGAATACATGGAAAACGGCACAATTCAGATTGCCCCGCTGGCTTTTATGCGTGGACGAACGCTGAGCGATGCCGTGGTAATTCTCGACGAAGCACAAAACTCAACTGTTATGCAAATTAAAATGTTCATGACACGTATGGGACTGAATGCAAAAATGATTATAACCGGAGATACCACTCAAATTGACTTGCCCTATCAGCAAAAATCCGGTCTCATTGATGCTTTGGGCGTGTTAAAGAAC
>QKGU01000369.1 GCA_003250325.1 Paludibacter sp. | reverse complement strand
TTTAAACTTTTACCGAAGTGTTCAACCAAAACTGAGGTTAAATCACTACTTTTGTGTGAGACCTTGGAATCTTTTGTTTTCATTATAACCGATTGCTAGTCAGCTATAAAGATACAAAATTTCAAGGTCTTTTATCAATAAAATGATACTTATTTTATTGATAATCAAATAATTATATCGCTTTATAATTTTTGTCATGTACTAAAGTGAATTTATTTAAAAAAATAGTATATTTGTCAATTAAATATTAAAGTTGTTGTTGAATTGTATCAATGAGTTGAACAACATATTTAAGTATATAATACCTTCTGACAGTTAGAAAAATAAAACCATTTAATAAGGATATTTTCTATAGTAACGAGTTTAAACTAAAAATATAAACCTATTTTATTAGACTAAAGAATTTATGAAAAAAGGAATTGTTTCATCTTTAATCCTTTTTACGGGATTATTAAGTGCTACATTTACATCTTGTAATGATGTAGATTTAGTTAATTTTTCTAAAGATATTAAAATACAAGAATCTTTAGTAACACCAATAGGAGAAGCACAGGTGTCATTGGGAGATTTGTTGAATGTGGTTGGAGAACAGGATCTGGTAGGTACAGATGCAGATTCAATTTATCTCCAAATCTCGGATAGTTTGGAGTTTAAATATAAGATTTTTAACGTCAATAAATATATTGAACCATTGACTTTTACATTTACGCCTTTTCAAACAAATCAAACACTTCCTCCAAATTTTTCTTTTCCTGTTATTGAGTCAACTGAAGATGTGAATCTTGGGATAAATACTGATATAACTAATCAAAGAGTAGATTCGGTTTGGATAAACTCTGTGAAATTTAATGTGAGTTTAGATGCTAATGTTGGTTCAGCAGATAATTATTCGTATGAAGTTTCTTTCCCTGGAAACAATCTCAGATACGCTAATGGAAATCCGATTGAATTAACAGGTACGTTTAGTTCTTTTAATCAAATTGATGAAGTCGTATTGAAAGATTTGAAATTATATACTACAAATGCTTCTTCTGTGTTGCCAATTAAATTGAAAATTATTGCAATCACAGGAAATACAACAACAAATGTAGACTCTCAAACAACAATTAATGTGACGACAGAACTGAAAGAAATTGATTATGAAGTTGCTTTTGGTTTATTTGATCCTCAGCCCAAAGAAGCAAATCCGTATACTCTTAATTTTAACTTGAGTGAATATCTGAGAGATGTTATTCCGGCAAATATATCGTATAATATGAAATTGGCAAATCCAAAAATTGATGTACAATTTCAAAGTAATATAGGAAATTATCTAAACTTTAATGTTGGTTATCTCAAAGCATACGAGAAGGATAATCCATCTGTTTACGCTAAATCTATATTTGATAATGGAACAAATTCGATGGTTGAAAATCTAAAAAAACCAGCTATGTATGAGTTTGTTAAGCATGATTTTAAACAATTGACTAGAACGAATGGAAGCACGAATCTTTTTTTCGATATGACGAAAAATTTTGATACATTCGAATTTGAATGGTCGATGACTAATAACGTAGACTCGATGAATGCTCACCCGACCTCTTCTAATTTTATACTTAACGATACCCGTATAAAAACCAAAATAAAGTTTACTGTTCCACTATATTTTGATGCCGGCACATCTATCTCATATTCGGATACAATTAAAAATATTGGTTCAGGCATTTCAACAGTATTAAAAGACAATGCTTTAGATACTGTAATTCTAGTTTTGACGATTAAGAATGGACTTCCGATAAAAGTGAATCTTGAACTGACAAACTTTCTGGATGCACTGGGAAATGAATTAAATTTACCAGGTTTAGATAAAATATATAATATTGATTCTCCTGAAGTAAATGCTGACGGTACAACAAGCAAAGTTGCGGAATCGCAAATTCAAATTAACATAGGAAAGAATCAGGTGAATGAGTTGAAAAAACTCGAAAATCTGAAGTTTATGGTTACAGTCGCTGGTAAGTTGGATACATCTGCTATTCAGTTTACAAAGAACAACACTCTGGGTGTGAAAGCCGGTGTTTACGTTAAAGGTACTGCAACGTTGAATTTGGATAATATGAATAATTAAACCTGAGAAATATGAAAAATAGTATAAAACATAATTTAGTTGTATTTATTTGTTTCTTTTTTTCGTTTGTTGCAAGTGTACATTCACAGCAGGTGAATACTATGTATTTCATGGATAATGTCCCTGTTAGACACTATCTGAATCCTTCATTTCAGCCTTACAGCAATTTTTATCTAGGTATACCTATTTTAGGGTTTACTCAATTTAATTTGGGCAATAATTCTTTAGCATTGAAGAATTTTATATTTAAACAAGGTGGGCAGACCATCACTTTTCTACATCCTGATGCCAATATTAATAATTTCTACAATGCATTTCGGCCAACAACTTTAATCAGTGCTGATGTTCAGGTTAATTTACTCGATTTCGGTTTCAGAACAGGGCAGGCCTACTGGAGCTTCTCGTTGACTCAGAAAGCAGATGTGGATGTAAGAATTCCAAAGGATTTTATGAAATTATTACTTTACGGAACTCCTGACCAGTTGAGCAACAAATATGATTTAAGTTCGTTTGGAGCGGGTTCAACAATATATACCGAAGCTGCTTTGGGCTATGCGCGAGTTATTGATGATAGATTGTCGGTAGGTGGAAAGTTGAAGTTTTTATATGGAGAAGGGAACATTTCTATGAAAAACTCAAAACTTATGTTGCAAGCAGGTATAGATCAATGGACGTTAAAAGGCAGTGGTAATATAAATTATTCTGGGCCAATTGGATTAAGAGGAGACTCAATCCAGAATCTTGAACTGCAATTTCCTAACCTTCCTGCTGATATGAAAGAGCTGTTAACTCCGGCTGGATTAGGTGCAGGAATTGATCTGGGTGCAACTTACAAACTGATTCCGAATCTAACATTATCGGCAGCAGTAACAGATTTGGGTTTAATTCGATGGAAAAAAAATGCGAAAGGAATTGGTTATAATGTTGATTATACATTTAAAGGTTTTGGAAGCCTGGATGTGAATGAAAATTTTAATATAAACTCTGTTCCGGACTCCATTTTGACAGGAATAAAAAACTCGCTAAAAGATTCAATAGCATCAGGTTCTTATACAACTTATACCTCTCCTAAATTAAATGTGGGTGTTGAATACGGATTTTTTGAAGATAAATTGAGCGTAGGTTTGTTGTCGCGAACAATTTTTAAAAATAAATCGGTTTTTGAAGAGTTAACTGCATCCGTAAACGGAAAACCTATTGATTGGTTTAATATGTCGCTTTCCTATTCCATAATGAATGGTCGATTTAGTAATGTCGGTGCCGGAATGGGCTTGAGGATTGGTTTTATTAACTGTTTTGTTTCTGCTGACTATATTCCTTTAAGTTACGCAGGCATACCGGTAAATCTTCAGTCTAATTTACCTGTTGTTGGATCAAGCTTTAAGATTCCGGTTCCTTACAATACAAAAGGCTTTAATTTTGGTTTTGGAGTGAATCTGGTCTTTGGTAACAGAAAAGATAAAGACAATGATGGTGTTATTGACAGTAAGGATAAATGTCCGGAAACACCTTTTGGCGTGATTGTAGACAAAAAAGGTTGTCCGCTTGACACTGATGGTGACGGAATTCCTGACTATCTGGATAAATGTGCAAAAACGCCACCAGAAGCATATAATCATATCGACCAGAATGGTTGTCCGGTAGATAACGACGGCGACGGCATTCCTGATTATGTGGATCAATGTCCTGATACGCCGGCTGAAGCGTTAGGATATATTGATGAAAAAGGTTGTGAAAAAGATACGGACAAAGATGGTGTTTACGACTACATGGATAAATGTCCGGATACTCCTGAAGGTGTAAAAGTTGATTCTGTAGGTTGTCCGTTCGATACTGATGGTGATGGTGTTTATGATTATCTTGATTTGTGTCCTGAAACTCCGATGGCAGCAAGAGGAATGGTTGATAAAAATGGTTGTCCGCTTGATTCGGATACTGATGGAGTTCCTGATTATTTAGATTTATGTCCGAACACACCAGTTGAAGCATTGCAATTCGTAGATAAAAACGGTTGTACAATGGATAGTGACGACGATGGAGTTCCTGATTATATGGATAAATGTCCTGACACACCTGCTGAAGCTCGTGGTATGGTAGATACAAACGGTTGTCCACGCGATACTGATGGTGATGGCGTTTTTGATTATGTGGATAATTGCCCGAAAATTTTTGGTGTTGCTTCTAATCATGGCTGTCCTGAAATTAAGAAGGAAGTAAAAACATTGTTCCAGAAGGCACTGCAGGGTATACAATTTGAGTCCGGTAAAGATATTATCAGAACCAAATCGTTTACAATTCTTAATCAGATTGCAAAAGTATTGATTGATAATCCGACTTATTTGGTTGAAGTAAGAGGTCATACCGATAATGTGGGTAAAAAGGAAATGAATCAGGACCTGTCGGAAAGACGTGCTTTGGCAGTTAAGAATTATCTGATTGGAAAAGGTGTTCCAGAAAAACGAATGACTTCTAACGGATTTGGTGATACAATGCCTGTAGCTTCGAATAAAACATCGGCAGGTAGGGCACTTAACCGAAGGGTTGAATTTATTGTAACCTTTGAGGAAGTTACTTTTGAATAACATTTTTAAAGGAGTTGATTAATTTCAACTCCTTTTTTATTTCAAAAAAAATGTGAGAATTTATGGTTGTTTGCCAGTGTTTTAATACTTTTGCGGTTCAAATGAATTTGAGTTCTTTCATTGTCACTCACAGAAGAATAATATATTAAATAAAAACACATATATAAAATGGGAAGAGCGTTTGAATACAGAAAAGCGACAAAAATGAAACGTTGGGGAAATATGGCCCGCGTATTTACTAAACTTGGAAAACAAATAACTATTGCCGTTCGTGAAGGTGGTTCTGAACCGGATACAAATCCACGTTTGAGGGTGTTAATTCAACAGTCGAAAAAGGAAAACATGCCGAAAGAGAATGTTGAACGTGCGATTAAAAAAGCAACTTCGAAGGATGAAGCGGATTACAAAGAAATGGTGTACGAAGGATATGGTCCTAACGGAATTGCTATTGTAGTTGAAACTGCAACAGACAATCCGACTCGTACTGTAGCCAATATCAGAAGTTATTTGACGCGTCACGGTGGTTCTTTGGGAACTTCAGGTTCGTTGCAGTTCTTGTTCGATCACAAATGTGTTTTCAAAATCGCTCAGAAAGAAGGAATCTCGTTGGACGATCTTGAGTTGGAATTGATTGATTTTGGAGTAGATGAATTAGTGGAAGATGACGAAAATAATATCATTCTTTATGGTGAATTCCAATCTTATTCTTCTATTCAGAAGTATCTGGAAGAAAACGGATTTGAGATTTTTAGTGCGGAATTCGAACGTATCCCGAATGACCTGAAAGAACTGAACGAAGAGCAAAAAGCGCAGGTAAATAAGCTGCTTGATAAAATAGAAGACGATGAGGATGTTCAGAACGTATTCCATAATATGGCTGAATAAGAAATAATCTATATAAAAACACAAAGAGGCTGGCTCATTTTGTTTTGAGACAGCCTCTTTTTTATAAAAGTATTTTTTTTTACTTACACTACTTTATATACGTCTACATTTTCCACATCGAATTTTTTGATAAATGCAGCGTGGCGACGAACTTCCACTTCACCGTAGTTCAAGTAAACTTCGGCTGATTTGCGGAATAAATCATCTTTATCGCGTGATGCATCAATAATCAACAAATAGCCCATGATAATGTGTCCGGCCATTTCTACCATGCGACGAGCCTGGAAGTCGATATATTCGTTGTTTTTAGTTTCGTTTACGCGGGCAACAGTTGTTTCGAACAAATTAGTCATAATTTGCAGACGTTTCTGAAGCGAGGTAAATTCAGGATTAATCGGTTGCTGATCGTAATCGCGAATCATTTTCAGATAATTACCTGTAGTCACATAACGGATCGCAGCTACCACCTGAAGTTGAGATGTTCCTTCGTAGATGGTCATGATACGTGCATCTCGGAAATGACGTTCGCAAGCATAATCTTTCATAAATCCTGAACCACCATGCACCTGGATAGAATCGTATGCATTTTGGTTAGCGTATTCGCTGGAGAACATTTTCAACATTGGTGTCAATGCATCGGCCAGTTTCGCATATTCTTTGTAATCTGCTTTTTCTTCAGGAGTTAGTTTGCGTTCTGCTTCGATGGCTTCGTATGCTTTGTAGATGTCGACAAAACGTGTTGTTTCGTAAAGCAAGGCACGTGAAGCATCCAATTTTGCTTTTATCAACGAAAGCATTTCGAAAACAGCAGGGAACTCTATAATAGCTTTGCC
This sequence comes from Paludibacter sp., assembly GCA_003250325.1. GTDB lineage: Bacteria > Bacteroidota > Bacteroidia > Bacteroidales > Paludibacteraceae > Paludibacter. Next base: position 1,874 of record QKGU01000369.1, on the reverse strand, counting down.
AAACTGACGACGTTCGCGCGCATAATTTAATGCCTCGGTATATGCAGCAGATGACAAACCTACCGATTGAGCACCAATACCTAAACGAGCACCGTTCATCAATGACATTACATATTTAATCAATCCCATACGGCGGGTTCCTACCAATTGAGCTGGTGTGTTGTTGAATACCAATTCGCAGGTTGGAGAGCCTTTGATACCTAATTTGTTTTCGATACGACGAACCAAAATAGTATGATCGTGTTTGTTGTCGGCAACAAAGTAAGAAAGTCCACGTCCATCGTTAGTTCCTTCTTCTGAACGAGCCAACACAAGTTTGATTTGAGCGTCACCATTGGTAATGAAGCGTTTCACGCCGTTCAAATACCACATGCCGTCTTTTTCGTTGTAAGTCGCTTTCAACTGTACAGCCTGCAAGTCGGAACCTGCATCCGGCTCAGTTAAGTCCATCGAACAGGTTTCACCATCGCAAACTCGTGGGAGAAATTCTGATTTGATTTCTTCTGAAGCAAATTCGGCAATTGTTTCGGCGCAGTCCTGCAATCCCCAGATGTTGGCAAATCCGGCATCGGCACGAGCTACCATTTCACCAGACATAACGTAAGCTACGAATGGAAAATTCAATCCTCCGTACTGACGAGGCAATGTTAGACCATATACACCTGCCTGAGCTAAGGCATCGTGATTTTCCTGAGTCCCACGTGCGTAAATTACACGGCTGTTTTCTACCTGAGGACCGTCATGATCAACACTTTCGGCATTAGGAGCAATAGTATCGTTACAAATTCCACCGATAATTTCGAGAACTTTTTCGTAATTATCAATCGCATCTTCAAAATCCTGCGATGCGTAATCAAATTTATCTTTGTCAGCAAAGTTGCGTTCTTTGAGAGCAACAATTTTCTGCATCAATGGATGCGAAAGCTGAAATTTTATGGCTGGATTGTCATTAAAAAAATTCATAATATTTTGTATTTTGAAGTTACAGTAGTTATAGAAGTAATGTTGAAGTTATATTTATGATTATATTTCGTTTTTGTCAGTAAGTAGTTTTTCGCAATAACTATTTAAAGATTTGCTCGTTTCCTCTAACAATTGATTTAATTTCTCAGAGTTAGTATTGTCAGTATATTTTAAATCCTTTGAAAGTATTATATAGTATCTGCATTCTTCAAGACTGGCCTGAGCTATATTGAAAAATCTTAATTTCTCTGTTTTGCTCAGTCTTTTATATCCTTCTGCAATATTTGCAGGAATAGATATTGAGGCTCTGCGAAATTGTGATACTAAACCGAAAAGTTCATGTTTGGGATAATTTGCGGTGAGATTATACATCTCTAAAACAAACCGATGTGCTTGTTGCCACATTCTTAAATCAACAAACGAACTTGTTGCCATAACTCCTTAACTTCAATAATTCTATAACTTCTAAATTTTTACTTCGAGTTTTTCTTGTAATACTTAATCATTTTTGGTAATACTTCTTCAATATCCCCGGTTATTACATAGTCGGCAATAGCATTGATAGGTGCTTTTGGATCGTTGTTTATGGCAATGATCATAGCACTTTCCTGCATTCCGGCAATATGTTGAATTTGTCCCGAAATACCACAAGCAATATATAACTTCGGACGAACGGTTGTTCCTGTTTGTCCAATCTGACGTGCGTGTTCAGCAAAGCCGGCATCAACAGCAGCGCGTGAAGCTCCTACTTCGCCACCTAATGTTTCGGCTAAGTCGAATAACAATTTGAAATTTTCAGCGCTTCCCACACCGTATCCACCGGAAACGATAATAGGTGCACCTTTGATGTTCAGTTTTGATTTTTCCATGTGGCGTTCGATAACTTCCACTACAAAATCAGTGTCCGAAAC
>QKGU01000095.1 GCA_003250325.1 Paludibacter sp. | reverse complement strand
AGTATCTTTCTTCTTTGATAGCATAATATATTTGCAAGATTTATGCATCAAATATACTAAAACTTGCAGATATACACAACACTTTTAAGATTTATTTTACTGATAATCTTATGTTTATGGACTTTTTAAGGGTCGACTAAATAACAACAACAATCTTTTTTACACAACCAATATATACCATTAATAATAAAACAGTTACCTATTCTACTTTATTATTATTTAATTTCAAGATAAACATCGTTTTCCATCGCAATTCGACGCATATTCAGCAATGCATAACGCATTCTTCCCAGTGCAGTATTAATGCTCACATCTGTTTTTTCAGCAATTTCTTTAAAACTGAGATCTTCGAAGAAACGCATACGAATTACCTTTTGCTGAGACGGTGGCAAATGCTCAATCAAATGCACAACATCAGCCAATACCTGTTCGTTCGACATGGTGTCTTCAACGCTTTTTTCAGAAAGCTTTGCATTATTCACAATATCGTAATCCACAGCGTCGGCCGAAAAAGTATTTTCGTTTTTTTCCCTGCGGAAATGATCTATAATAAGATTATGAGCTATACGATTAATCCATGCCAAAAACCTACCTGACTCAACATAACGTCCTTGTTGAATAGTAGCAATAGCTTTAATAAATGTATCCTGAAAGATATCCTCGGTGAGTTCTTTACTGCGAACAATCAAAAAAATGTATGTGTATACTTTTGATTTATACCGCAATAATAAAATCTCAAACGCCTGATTATTCCCTTCTTCATACAATTTTACCAATTCGTCATCGGTCAATTGATTTAGACTGTTCATTACTTTCAATTTAGAGGTTCAAAGTAATTCTAGGCAATAGGCATTTAAAATTTTAAGTGGTTGGTTGAATGTTTATGCTGCAAATATAGTGATAGTATTGAAAAGAAAAAATTTTTTTTCAAAAATTTTGAATTTTCTTTGCAAGTTAAATTAAAATCAACAATATGAAAAATGATTTAACGCTATCAGAGCAAATAACCAAAAACAAAAATTCTGGTTATTCTACCCAAAGTACCAATCCCTTTAGGTATTCACCTTCCGGATGGTAAATATTTATCGGATGATCGGCCGGTTGAGAGAGTTGATGAAGAATCCGGACATTTCGCTTGCTTTCGGCAGCAGCACTAAACACTGCCAAACGGAACTGATCTTTGTTCACCACCTGTGAGCAGGAGAAAGTAAACAAAATGCCGCCGGGTTTTATTTGCTCGAAAGCTTTTGCATTAAGACGTTTGTAGCCTTTCAACGCATTTCGCAGCGCATCCCGGTGTTTTGCAAACGCCGGCGGATCGAGCACAATAACATCGTATTTTTGCTCTAATTCATGTAAGTTATTCAGATATTTAAAAGCATCTTCGGCAAATGCAGCATGGCGGGAATCCACTTGAAAGTTGACTTCGACATTTTTATTGGTCAAATCAATTGCTTTGGCTGAGCTATCCACAGAGTGAACCAACGTAGCTCCTCCTCGCAAAGCATAAACCGAAAATCCCCCGGTATAACAAAACATATTGAGTACCGATTTCCCTTTGGAATATCTTTCCAGCAACGAACGATTTTCACGCTGATCGACAAAAAAGCCTGTTTTTTGGCCTTTCAGCCAATCCACCTGAAATTTCAGACCATTTTCAATAGCATTCAGATCGATCGATTCCTTTCCGATCAAATATCCATCTTCCGGATTTATGGCTGCTTTAAAAGGCAAAGTCGTTTCCGACTTGTAATAAACGTTTTTTACTTCAGGAATATTTCTAACGATTGATTTTGCCAATACATCCTTCATTTCGTGCATCCCAATGGAATGTGCCTGCATCACAGCCGTATCGTCATAAACATCAATTATAAGTCCGGGCAAAGTATCGCCTTCACCATGAACCAAGCGGTAAGTATTATTATTTTCAGCAATTAATCCAAGCGATTTTCGCATAGAATAAGCGCGCTGAATTTTTGTATCCCAGAATTTTTCATCAATTTTCTCATCCACGAAAGATACAACTCTGACAGCAATACTACCTATTTGATAATGTCCAACAGCAAGAAAGTTTCTGTTTGCATCCACGACTTTCACCAATTCGCCTTCAGCAGGTTTTCCTTCAATACGCTGTATAGCACCCGAAAACACCCATGGGTGAAAACGCAGTAAACTTTCTTCTTTTTTAGGTTTGAGTTGTACCGTTATCATTTATATGTTTCTTTGATTTATTCTGTAGGTTTGTTTTGCTGCATTCTCTCGGCTTGCTTTTCCTTTTGTTCAAGCGTATCTTCGAGCACTATTTTCTGAATCTGCTTTTTGGTGAGCTTATTTTCCTTCATCAGTTTCAGGTAAATTTGTAAACTCGCCCACGCGTCGGTAGCAGCATACCGTTGTTGAAGTTCGGAAAGTTCCGGATTTTCCCAATTGGACAATCGTTGCGATTTTGAAATCTTCTTTTCGAAAATAATAGCGTAAATTTTCTGCAAGCTTAATTCCAAAATTCCGTAACTCTGGGCAATACTTTGTATATCGACAAAATTTGCAGGATTGAATTGATGGTGTCTGTTGAGCCCGGACAGATCATCGCGTAAAGAAAGTCCTATTTTTTTTACTTTCTCATCGGCAAGGAATCCGGATAATTCGCGGGGGAAACCAATTTTATTTAAGCGGAATAAAAAACACTGATCGAGCGAAGATATCTGTACTAAAGAAACTTTGTGATGCGTGCCGCGTGTGAAAGATGGTTTTGTTTCGGTATCGATACCCACCACCTTGTATTTTTGGAGTTCATCTATGGCCGGCTTTACCAGACTGACATCGTCAACCAACGTAATCTTGCCCTCAAAAATGACAACGGGTAATAAATTTACTTCTTCTTTTGTAATCTTCGTCCTAAACATACACTTTACATCAACAAATTGTCCAGTTCTTCATCGTCATCGTGGAGAAACTGAAGAAATGAATTTCGGTCAAGTTTGTTTTGCTCTGTCGATTCGTCGGAAGAATAATCGTCATTTCCAAATCCTTCGCTGAACCGTATAGAATGCAAAGCCCTCAGGGCATTAAGCACCTTCTGACCCCAATGCTCACCAAATGCTTCGAGACATTGCACCAGCGCATCGTTCATTATATCGATATCGCCCAACTGATAGTTTGCTGCGAAATCTTTCAACTCCTGATAAACATCCGCTAAATTTTCGGAAATAAAAGCGGCTATCGGTGTGTCGCTCAATGCCATATCCGGGTGAAATACTTCAAGATATGCATCATCTTTTCCCAGAATTCGCTCTAACTGTTCACGCACAAAAGCATAATCATCTTCCGTCACAAAACGTTCAGTACCATCTTCATATACTGCTTCAGGAATTTCAATCAGCGAAGCATTAAGATATAGCAACGGTAGTATTTTCACCGATTTTTCGACAAAACTACTTTGAGAATTTTCGGAAGCATGTTCCAAAAACAAACACGTTTCGGCGGCTACAGTAACGAATTCGATTACATGTTTACTGTATACAATATGATCGGGTAGTTGGTCGATATCCATTTTTATCTGGAATAATTTTTAAAGCAAAATTCTAATTTTCAATTGAATAATTTCACTGTTTATGATCCAATTGTAGTTGACTACAAAGATACAAAAAACAGTTGAGAAAATATTTCAAATCGTTTAATAAGTAAAATACCCTTTCAGGGGTTTTCCGAATAAGGACTATTCTCAAGTTTAAACCGAATTCTTAATTTCCCATCGGCAAAATCGCTGCTAAGCACTTTGAATTTCCCAATTTCGTTGGTATTCTGAACGTGCGTTCCGATACAAGCACAAATATCATAATCGCCAATGGTAACAAGTCGCAATGTCGGACTCACATCAGACGGAAGTTTACTCAGATCGATTGATTCCGGCACATTATTCTTATCGACAAACGAAACCGCGACCTCTAAATTCTGATTAATTGCTTCGTTAACACGTGACTCAATTTCCTGAATTTGTTCAGTTGTTGGTTCTGCCGACAGAAAATAATCGCATTTGCTTTTTTTCTTTTCGATATGACTATTCTTCGACCTTTCGCAGCCAAACATTCGGATCATCGTTTGATTCAACAGATGTTCCGCCGTATGCATTGGAGGATATTCATTCTTATTATGAGCGTTTAATTCCATATTTATTTCATCTTAAACTTAACGTCTTTTTCTTTTGATATGAATAAAAAAATCTTTCGGGTGATAAAAAAGCATTCTAGGACCGGAGAAACGCATCACCTCACGAACTTTATCACGCATTTCGGGTTTGTAACAATGAATTTTACAATCGGAGCAAACAGGCTTTTCGTCTTTAAAAGGACATTTCGACAACTTGTTTACAGCATAAACAAGTAAAGCGTCGCAATCTTCACAGATACTTTCGCCACCGTGCTTTTTACGACAATACAACCGAATCATATTTCGAATTACCCTTTTCTGGGAATCTACATCTTCCATCTATTTTCAATAAAAATAAAAAAGAGACTCTACAAAAAGTCTCTTTACAAAAAAAATATATTTGAAAAGAAACTTATTTTTTAAATTTCAAAAGTTTCTCAAGCTTTTGTTTGAAGCTTGTATTTTCCATAAATCCTGTAAAATTTTCGGCACCGGGTCCATACGCAAAAACCGGCACAGGAACTCCTGAATGATTCTTAGTGGTATAAACTACATTCATATCATCTGAACCCATTTTACCATTCAAGATTGTCATTCCTCCTGTTTCATGATCAGCAGTTATGATAACAAGTGTATTCCCATCTTTCTTTGCAAATTCCAATACTTTGCCAATGGTTTTATCAAAATCCTGCATTTCCAAAACCGCTTGTTTAGCATTATTATCATGACAAGCCCAATCGATTTGCGAACCTTCAATCATTAGAAAAAAACCCTTTGGATTATTTTTGAGAATATCAATTGCAGCCACAGTAGACTCCGGTAACATATCACCACGTTCGGGCATACCTGGATTTTGATCATCATAAAGCAGACCAGCCAGTTTCCCGGTTTTTGTTGCCTTTACATCGGCCAATGTATATGCTACTTTATAATTTTTAGCTATCAGATCCTGAGTCAGATCTTTTCCATCAGCTCTATCTTCAAAATATTTTTTTCCACCGCCAATAAACACATCAATATTCGTTTTCAAATAATCAGCCGCGATTTCTTCGTACATATTTCGGTTTACCTGATGGGCAATAAACGAAGCTGGCGTGGCATGCGTTACAGCACATGCTACTACAATTCCGGTGGAAAGTTTGTTTTTTTCGGCTTGTTCAAGAATAGAACTTACAGCAACAGAATCAGGATTCATTCCAATCATTCCGTTTTTTGTTTTCACGCCACAAGCCAATGCTGTGCCACCGGCACCAGAATCGGTAGTAAAATTACTGGCCGAATATGTTTTAGAAAAACCGCTGTAGGTACATTGCTCCAAAGCAAGCTTATTCCCATTTGCGACCATTCCCGAATATATTTGCGCTATTCCCATTCCATCTCCAATCATGAAAATAACATTCTTTGGAGCCTTTTGAGCAAATGCGAAATAAGAAAAACAAATAAAAGCTATGCTCGTTATAATTCTGTTTGTTTTCATTTTAAAAATTAATTTCAACTTGTTATTGTTCAGACAGAAAATTTGCAATTCCAATCAAATCTTGCCTCACACTTTTTAGCCTCTCCACTATTTCCTGCTGTTTGGCAACGACATCCTTTTTTTGGCTCAGTTTTTTCCGCGCTCCGTCGAGCGTCAATTTTTGTTCATTCACCAAAAAAACAATCTGTTTAATCACCCGGATATCTTCATCCGTATAAAAACGCGTACCTTTTTCATTCCTTTTAGGTGTCAACTGAGGAAATTCTTTCTCCCAAAAACGCAGATTCGATTGATTCACCTGAAACATATCTGCCACTTCAGAAATGGAATAATAGAGCTTTTGCATAATTTCAGATTTAGATATTCATGGCAATTATTTTATAATCTTCAATCGCTGACCCGGTTTAATCTTCGATCCGCTCAAGTGGTTCCATTTCTTTAATTTCGAAAGTGCGACACCATATCTTGCTGCAATTCCACTCAATGTCTGCCCATTTTTAACTTTATGATATGTCACCTTACCTGAACCCCCAACCGATATAGGAGCTGCCTGAACAATTTCGATCTCAGTTCTACGATTATTTATCAACGAATCAGCCTTATAGGCTAAAATCTCATTGTACTTATCAATAAATGTGTTTGCATAATTTAGCGGCAAACGAATAGAATACGGTTTTATATTTCCCGGAACAATATCCCTTCTATATTGAGGGTTCAGTAATCGAATCTCTTCAATCGGTAAATTCAACACTTCAGCTATTTGCTCCAAATGTACCCGTTGATGAACATCCACAGTATCAGTAATTACCGGCATATTTACTTTTGCCGCACACAAATTATGTTCCAGAGCATAGTTCATTACGTAATTTGCCGCCACAAAAATGGGAACATAACCTCTGGTTTCTTTTGGAAGGTATGGATATATAGCCCAATAATCACGTTTTCCCCCCGAGCGACGAATCGCTTTATTTACATTTCCTGGACCACAATTGTAGGCTGCAATTACTAAATGCCAATCTCCATAAATTGAATAAAGATCTTTCAAAAATTGCGCGGCAGCTTTAGTCGCTTTCAAAGGAGACAGTCTTTCATCAACCAAGCTGTTGATTTCCAATCCGTACATTCTTCCTGTTCCGATCATAAATTGCCACAGACCAGCAGCACCAACACGCGACACCGCTGTTGTATTAAGAGCCGATTCAATTATCGGCAAATATTTCAATTCAAGAGGTAAATTATTCGCTCCCAGAATTTCCTCAAAAATGGGGAAATAATAATTGCTCATTCCCATCATATATTCCACCTGACGGCGTTTTCTTACCGAGTATAAATCGATAAATGAGCGAACGGCCGAATTGAATGGCATTTCCATCAAACACGGCATTTGCGAAAGTCTTAGTTTATATATAGAATCGGAAACAATTTTAGGGTCGTCGGACGAGAAGCAACCGGAAATATCCGATCTCTGTATCACCCAGGAGCGTAACATGTAATCCAAAGTATTATCAAACTCCTCTGGTACCGAAAGTGTCGTATCAATTACTTCTTCTGTATCGTCAGGAATATCTGTTGAGGTTGTATCAATCACCTGTGCGTTTACAGGTAAAAAAATCAAAACAAAAAATAAACCAATTAACAGGTGGTTTTTTAATTTCATTCGAGAAAACTATATTTTTTAATGAGAAATTTATTTTAATCTGAAACTACATTGTAACCCCAACGTATTCCTCAACCCATTGCCATTTTCCAATAATGTAGGCTGAAAGCGCAGGGAAAGATCAGGGCTTATATCAAAGTCATATAACTGAGCATCAACATAAGCATCGACCAAAGTCAATGCATAATAACCAATCGACACGATAATACTCAAATCACGATACCGGCGATAGTTATCCTGAGCCGTTTTCAAAATACTGGTATATCCACTTATTCCACCCAGATTTTCAACCGTATAACCTTCCGGCAGAATATCAATATAAGTATTTGTTGTTGGGTCGGAATCAATAATATCCCGATAAGCCGTTTTGTAAGTTTCGTACTTGCCCGAATTCATCGAGATCGCATAAGCACAACCTAAAAAACCACCATAAACAATCGGAAGTTTCCAGTATTTTCGATTCAATATTTGCCCGTAACCGGGAATGATTGCACCCATCCAAACTACTCTAATCGGATCGGGTTTAAAAGCAGGCTTTACAACCTGTCCCGCCACTTTCGTTGTGTCATTCGTCCGGTACATGACTCCTGAAACGGAATCTTTATAAAACCGAGGGCTGTCCTGCTCTGTTTGTTGCTGAGCATTCAGCGAAACCAGTATAAATAATAAAACAATTATGCTTAAGTATTTTTTCACAAAAACATAATATTAAATTTTATCCAACAATTCCATGATACGTGTCAGTTCATCATCATTCGAGAAAGGAATCGTAATTTTTCCTTTTCCGTCCGGATTGCAGGTAAACTGAACGTTCGTACTAAAAAGTTTGCTCAATTGCTGTTTCATTTCGTCGTATTCCTGAACCTTTTACAGGATTAGCCGTTGGCTTTGTTTTCGACTCAAAACTTCCTGTTTCGAGAAACAAACGAACCAATTCTTCCACCTTACGCACGGTGAAGTCATTCTCAACAATCGCCTCATATAAGTGTAACTGCGCAGCCGGATCGCTCAGTCCCAAAATAGCACGCGCATGTCCCATATCAATTTTTTTATCTTTTATGCCCATCTGAATTTCAGCAGGCAAACGCAACAACCTCAAATAGTTGGCAATTGTAGCACGCTTCTTCCCTACTCTTTCGCTCAACCGTTCCTGAGTAAGTTTGTATTCTTCCATCAAACGATAAAACGTCAAAGCAATTTCGATAGCGTTCAAATCTTCACGTTGAATATTTTCAATCAACGCCATTTCCATCACCTGTTCATCAGCAGCTGTTTTCACATAGGCAGGAATCGTTTTCAGTCCTACCAGTTTCGAAGCTCTGAAACGGCGTTCACCGGCAATAATCAGGTAAGTTCCGTCATCGTTTTTGCGTAATGTAATAGGCGAAATAACACCCAACTCGCGAATGGAAGCCGCCAATTCAGTTAATGCGTCTTCGTCAAAATGAGTTCTCGGTTGATGTGGATTTGCAAAAATCAAACTTATTTCCACTTCGCTGATTGACGAAGAACCGCTTGTGCTAATGGTTTCGGTATCAATTAATGCTCC
>QKGU01000289.1 GCA_003250325.1 Paludibacter sp. | reverse complement strand
GAGCTGATTATCGTTGACGATGGTTCAACCGACGATAGCCTGAATAATGCACAATTCATAATTCATAATTTAGAATTAATAGACCCAGATCAGTTTAGAAAGATTCTGATTGTACAGCAAGAGAATCAGGGAGTATCGACAGCCAGAAATAACGGGGTGAAACTGGCAAAATATGATTACATTGCTTTTTTGGATGCGGATGATTGGTGGAAACCAACTTATCTGGAAGAAATGAGGGAGTTGATTGAAGAATTTCCTGAAGCTGGAATATATGGAAGTAGTTATTATAAAGTAAAGAATGGAACGAATATACCAGCTAATATAGGAGTGGAGAGAGACTTTGAGCGGGGATTGATTAATTATTGTCAGGTTTATGCTAAAACTATGTATATGCCTTTGACCTCTATTACAAGTGTAATTAAGAAAAGTATTTTCGAATCTGAAAATGGTTTTAAATCAACTTTGAAAATGGGTGAAGATTTTGATTTGTGGATTCGTATAGTTACCAAACATCCTGTTGCCTTAATTAACAAACCATTGGCTTATTACAATCAGGATGTCGATTTACAAAACAGAGCGATTGGTGAGAAACTCTATGAGCCAGAACAACATATGCTTTTTGGTGATTATTCGGCGTATCAGTCGAATCCTGATTTTGTCCGGTTGTTTGAAGTATTGGCAGTATATGGTTTATTACCTTATTATCTGGCTGGGAAGAACACGGAAGAAACTTATAAAATACTATCAACGATTAATTGGAAAAATCATTCATTAAAATATAGATTATTCTATAAAATTCTTCCTAAAGCTATAGTTTTGTTTTGGTTGAAATTAAATAAATTTGGATCAAAAATTAAGGCTAAGATAACAGATTTATAGTAAGGTTAAAAAATATTATGCAAGTTGCTTATTTACTTGGTTCATTAAATCGGGGAGGGACAGAAACACTTCTTTTGGATGTATTTCGGAATGCGAAATTAAATAAACTGAATGCCATTGGCGTATATCGAAAACCTGGAGTTCTTGAAAAAGAGTTTAAAGAAAGTGGTGTGGAAATGCACCAACTATCGGATGCGCATGGTTTAATTGCCCGTTTATTGAGTATGCGAAAGTTGTTGAAAGATAACGGTATCAGCATTGCACATGCCCAGCAACCTTTAGATGCATTGTACGCCTGGTTAGCCTGTTTAGGTACGGGTATAAAAGTAATGCTTACTTTTCATGGTTACGATTTTGCGAATAATCGGTCGACGAATGCAATTTTGAGATTTATCATAAAAAAAACTGATATTAATATCTTTGTCAGCGATACGCAAAGGTATTACTATCAAGAGAAATATGGATTGAAACCCGATAAACAAAGGGTAGTTTATAATGGAATTTCCTTTGATAAATTGGATGTGCCTAATACTCGGGGCACTGCTTCAAGTCGCACTCCGAGTATTAGGTCAGAACTTAATCTTTCTTCTGAGACCCTATTGTTGGGAGCAGTTGGTAATTTTAATGATGTGCGCGATCAAATGACAATTTGCCGTTTTTTGAAATTGTTAAACGAGCAAGAAGTTGATTTCCATTTTGTGTTTGCAGGTAAAAAAGTAGAAAGTTTACCCGAATTATACGATAATTGCACTGGTTTTTGTCAGGATAACGGCTTATCAGAAATCGTTTCTTTCCTTGGATCCCGCAATGATGTTCCACAAATACTGAAAGAACTGGATACCTTTGTTTATTCAACCAATCATGATACATTTGGCATCGCGGTGGTGGAAGCCATGGCAGCAGGTATACCTGTGTTTGTAAACGACTGGGGAGTGATGACTGAAATAACTGAACAGGGAAAGTATGCAACACTCTACAAAACCAAAGATGAAAACGATTTGCTACGGGAATTTATGCTATTTTTGCAAAACAAAGAATTATACTATACAAAAGCCAGGGAAGCTGCAACTATTGTAAAACATAAATACAGTATTGAGAAACATATCGAAAATCTGAAGTTAGTTTATAGTGAAAGGTGAACGGTAAACAGCAAGAAGTAAAAAGTAAAAAGTAAAAAGTAAGAAGCAAGAAGTAAAAAGTAAAAAGTAAAAAGTAAGAAGTAAGAAGTAAAAAGTAAAAAGTAAAAAGTAAGAAGTAAAAAGTAAAAAGTAAAAAGTA
>QKGU01000217.1 GCA_003250325.1 Paludibacter sp. | reverse complement strand
TTTTTCGTTGGAGATCATACTTATGAAAAATGTGGTTGTTTTTCTTCTAAGTTAATGATATTCAACGAATTGAGCAAATTATTCGACGACTAATTTACTCTGTATCAATATAATAAATCAAATTGAATCTCGGAGTCGCTACTCCTGATTCGCATTATTAATTGAAATGATTGATATTGATAGATATTTTGATTATATAGTTTTATTTATTCTGAAAATTTGTTTGTTCAATCAGCTTTTCATGAGCATTGATGAAGTTATTCATTTTAATTCCCAATTTATTTAATCTTTCAAACATTTGCAATGAAACTTCATCAGATAGTAATTTTCGTCTTTTTGCCTTTTCAAACCATGTTTTGCTTTCGTACAACGAACCACGAGAATAATAGTAGAAAGTACGGGAATCTTTGAAAGAATTTCGTCCAAAACCCTCACTAATATTGGCACTTACTGAGTCCATTGCACGTGTCCATTGTTTTCCAATCGTGTCCTTTACAAAATAATCCCATTTTATAACAATCTCCCAAATTTCATCGGACAAGTCCATTGAAAGATTATAGATTTCAAGATCTTCAAGTTTCATAATTCTTCGATTTCAGGTTTCAATTTCGTCTGAAAGACATATATCTATATAAATCGCTATGCTAATATCTATCAATATCGCGAAGCAATATTTTTAAAATATCCTTTATAATTTTCTGTATTTAAATCGCTGTCTGTAAACACTTCGAGTACAGTCGCTTTTTCTGAATTTAGTAGTTGTTCCATCCGCATTTCCAACTCTGAAGTTTCCGAGCAGCACACATAATTCAATCCGTATGCTTCAACCAATGGTTTTATCTGAACATGATGCGGGGTCGTAAAAAAGTCCAAACTGTTTTTCATCAATTCTTTATCGCCAATAAAACGAAAGATATTTCCACCGTTATTATTCAGCACTATAATTTTCAGATTATCACCGATATAATTATTCCACAATCCATTAGAGTCGTAAATAAACGACAAATCACCTGTAAGAAAAACAGTCGGTTGTTTGGAACTATAAGCATATCCGGCCGCTGTGGAAAGACTTCCATCAATGCCCGAAGTACCACGGTTACAAACATAAGTCAGATCCGGTCGTGCAGGATAAAGCTGTGTCCAGCGTACCGAAGTACTGTTTGCCAGTTGCAAAACTGTGCTTGACGGAAGTTTTGACAAAAGTTCTGTGGTCACACTCATATCCGAAAGCGGAGCGTTATTTACAAAAGCTTCATGCAGTTTTGCCACCTGAGACATTTCGTCAGCATATATTTTGGAGAAATTGCTTTCCACTTTTCCAAAAGACATTTCCGACAAAACATTCGTTGCTTTTCCGGGAACTATTGTTGTCAAACTTTTATAAGTATCGACATAAGGCATCGACGATTCAATCTGCCATTGTTCTATCGTGCCTTTTTCACGAAGGAAAATTTTCAACTGTTTGCAAATGACCGAATGGCCAATGGTTATCAACAAATCAGGTGCAAATGCATCATTACTTTCTTTCGAATTTATACGCGAAAACAGCGATTCGGGCTGAGTGATGATATTCTTGCCTGATATATTCGACAAATTTTCCGCCACCACAACCAGATCCGTTTCCAAAGCTAACTTTTGCGCCAAGGCATTCAGTTTTTCATTTTTTGGAAAAACCCCGAAAACAACCAGTTTTCGTTGATATTTCAACCATGAGTTTTGCAACTTTTCGAGACTTTCGTCAGTCAGACTTGCTTCTGCAGCCAACGTTTTTATAATTTTCGGTTGACTATGATTTTCAGGAACGGCCGTGTAAATCGGTTCCCGAAGCGGAACATTTATTTGCACCGGGCCCTGAGGATACGATACAGCCGTGTCAATCGCCTGCGAAACCTGTCGGTCGCAAAAATGAAGATCGGCATCCGAAGTTGTTTCTACGGGCAAATTGAACCCTGCTTTTATATAATTGGAGTAAATATTTTCCTGACGAAGTGTTTGTCCATCCGCCTGATCGATCATTTCAGCCGGACGGTCGGCAGTAAACACCAATAAAGGAATGTTCTGATAATACGCTTCCGAAATGGCAGGAGCAAAATTCAAAACGGCCGTTCCCGAAGTGCAAACCAATGCTACAGGTTCACCGCTATGTTGAGAAATTCCTAATGCAAAATAAGCTGCCGAACGTTCGTCGGTAATGCTTAAACACTCCAATTCGAGTTGAGCGGCAAAAGCAAATATCAGCGGTGCATTGCGCGATCCCGGTGCGATAATTACTTTTTTCACGCCATGACGGGCACAGATTTCAGGTGTATTTTTTATTCCTTGTCGGAAATGGTTCATCTTTTAATTTACGATTTTAGATTTACGATTTAATGATTTTCGTTCAAAAATCATTTCATTACATTCATCATTGTCAGCATCTTATTGTCTGTTTCTTCCCATTCTTTTTTGGCGACCGACGAACTGGTAATTCCGGCACCGCTATACAAAACAAATTCTTTATCAAATAGTTGCAGGCAACGAAGATTTACAAAGATATTTGTTTTTTCATTAATATTTACCGGGCCAAGAAAACCTGTATAATAACTTCTGTTGTGTTTTTCGTTCGAAAGAATAAATTCACGTGCTTCTTTTTTAGGTAGTCCCCCCACCGAAGGTGTTGGATGTAATGCCTTTAAAAAGTCACCCAAACGATCGTTTAATTGCGATTCAGAAAATTCAAAAGCTGTTCGCAAATGAATCAAATTGGCCGCCTGATAGTTCTCAGGACCTTCTTTTGTATATTCATTTACACCCAAATTTCGTATCGTTTTCTCTACAAAATCAGTCACAATTCCCTGTTCCTGCAATTCTTTCGACGACCATTGATATGATTCAACATCAGAGTCAGTCGCGATTTGTGTTCCGGCCAGCGATACTGTTTTCACAGTTTCGTCTTCAATGACCAACAGCGGTTCGGGAGTTGCTCCCGCCCAGCAACCAACTCCGGGCAATTGCAGCAAATAAACAAAAGCGTGGGGATATTTAGAACATAATTTCAGAAAAAATTCGAAAACATTAAAATTATTATCAAGCGGTTTTATTCTTATCTTCGACAGAACGACTTTATCAAATTCATTGTTTTTCATCGCCTGCACGGCTTTCTCTACGTTTTCAATAAATTCGTTGGAAGAAGTCGTTTCATAATCAGCAACAACGGGTTTTATCGTTTCTAAAAACCGATTATTATCCAACAACTTTTGGAGATAAACATCCTCAATCTCGTCCGAGAAGTAAACACAATCCGGTTCAAGAAAATAAGTTTTGCTTTTATCGTTTTCCACAAATGGAGATATGACAAACCCGACTTTTTTATCGATATCGTTCAACGAAGTCAGTTTTTCGGGAACAGAATGATGTTGCACCAGCGAGATAATTTCCGTTTCCTGTGGTAACCGGTAAGAAACAAAAGGAATGTTTTGCTTCAAACAAACCCTTTGCAATTCAGACAAACGTGTATATTTTGAGCTTTCAAAAATCATATTCACTTTTCAACAGGCTTCACTGGAACAATTCGGTTTGTCAATCGGCAAAACGAAATAAGTTTCCCATTTTTATCTTCAATTCTTATTTCCCACACATGGGATGTTTTTCCGCGATGCACAATGGTTCCAATTCCAAACACTTCTTTCTCTGAGGTTGTAGCTACATGGCTTCCGCTTATTTCCACTCCAAGTACATTGAACATTGTCGGATCTACCAACGTAATTGAACCCGCACTGCCGACGGACTCTGCCAAAGCCATTGTCGCGCCACCGTGCAATCGTTTCATAGGTTGAACCGTTCGGCTATCAATTGGCATTTTAGCCACAATACGCCCTTCCGAAACGTCTATAAATTCAATTCCCAAATGCTCCATCATTGTGTTTTTACACAACTTGTTCAACATTTCCAAATTAAAGTTCTCAGCCATAAAATGAATTTATAATTAAGCAAAGATACGAATTAATTCTTCGTTCGTATTTTCTTATTAAAAACACTACCAACCCAGTTTTGCTTTCACGTAAATGTTTCTTCCCGGTTCCAGTTTCACCACTCCACGGGTCGACGACAAATGGTTGTAATATGCTGTATTCAAAATGTTATTCACTCCTGCGTACATTTGCAAAAAGCTTTTTTGTAAACTGATTTTTGGCGAATGAATATCAAAATTAAAAATAACATAACCATCGGTTGGAGTTTCAGTGCTGGCAACATTTGCCTGTCGAGCAGCCCACAAAGAAGAAACAGCAGTTCCAAAACTTTTGTTGTTGTAATTTATCGTCGCAAAACCATGCAACGGTGGAATCTGTGGCAAATAAGTCTTCGAATCAATATCACGTGCATTGGTATACGATGCATTAGCCACAAAATCCAATTGCTTGCTCAACAACCATTTTACTTCCATTTCTGCTCCTAAAAACATTGCTTTGCTTATATTCTGATTAACAAACACATTCGACGAAGCTGAAGTCTGCACTTCCTGAATTAAATTAGTCAGATAATTAGCGTAAACATCGGTTTTAAAACTAAAGTTCGAGCCGAGAAGAGTATAATTCAAATTGGAAAACAGTCCCTGTTCTGGTTTCAAATCAGGATTTCCCTGATGAATATTGCCGCCGAGATTGATATTTTTAAACAATTCTTCGATTGATGGCGAGCGATAGGAATTCGAAAGCGTCAGAGTAAGTTGCTGCGCTTTTGTCAGGTTGTAAACCATGTCGATATGAGCCGCATAGTTTATATTTTCGTTGATTGACGCGGCATACATTACACTGCGTACAAGATTTTCGTCGTAAGTTTGTTTACCATTTTTCATTGTAAACTTGTACAATGGATAATATGCCGTATCGTTGGCAATTTGAATATAATCGAATCGCAAACCGGTGTTCATTGTCAGTTTGTTGGGAACAATTTTCCATGAATAATGTGCAAAAATCCCCACATCATACATCCTCGCGTTTGGAGTAGGCAAATCTGCCGTTACCACCAGCATCGTATCAGCAAAATTCTTCTCTGTAAACCGCATGGTTTTCGCATCACGTACCCAACCTTCAGCACCAAGAATCAAAGTATTCTCGTTATCAAAGTCCCAATTGGTCGTTACCTTCGCACCCGAAGTAGTGTTCAAACTTCCCGGCAAAAGTCTTAAAGTTGGATCTAATAAATGAGTAATTGGGTTGGTTAAATGAGTTAATTCTACATCGCGTTCTATACTTTGAGTATAAGCTTTGATATTTATACTGCTTAAATAATCATTCACTTCGGAAATAATATATTCCCCAACCAATTGGTCTCTGGCCACTTCAGTATATCGTGCAACAGCTGTAGCAGGGAAAGCTCTTCCACCCGGAATTCCAATATCCCAGCCTTTGAAATGTTGATAGTTGGCTTTAAATTCCTGATTTTCGGTATATTTTACGCCGGCTTTCACACCCCACGAAGCATCGTGAAGCTGACTATTGGGCAATACACCACCGGGTGTCATCGTATTTTGAGCCGTGCGAAAACTTCCGTTCAACCCTACATACCATTGCTTTGTAGTGAGTTGCATATTTCCATAAGTTCCCCACAAGCTATTGACAGTATTAAATTCAGTTCCAACATTTCCGCTCCATGCATTCTGCTCAGTATATTGAGGTGTCTTGGTTACAAAATTTACCACTCCACCCATTGCACCCGTTCCGTACAAAACCGACCCTGCACCTTTTATTACTTCTATTTTCTCAAGCGAATTCAGGTCAATCGTTGACATTGGACCTGAATGTTCGGTAGCCGTTTGAATACGATCGCCATCCATCATTTCCAGAATGCGCTGCTCACCAAAACCACGTACATTTATCGAAGTCGACCAAATTCCATCGCGGGCAATAGATATACCCGTTTCGTTCTGGAGAGCATCAGCAGCAGTAATGTAAGAAGAATTTTCTAAAGTAACAGCATTTACAATGGCAGTAGGGAAAGAAAGATTTTTCGGGATCTCGGCCAAAACAGTTATTTCCTTTATTTGTTTTGTTTTTATCGAATCAACTTTATTTTCAGATCGAACTACCGGTGTCAGTATCAAAGAGAGAAAAACCAGATAAAATGTAAATTTTGTCATGAGAAAGTTTTTGTATTTATAATAAAATGGAATAGAAACAGTTTTAAAATACTAAAAATACTTCTTTGTGAAAATTTTCAAATAAGATCGTTTATCAAACATTTCAGGTACAATAATTGTCATTCCGAAATGCTTTTCGGTTTGCAAAAGTACATCAAAAAAAATATATACATAAGATTAAAACATATTTTGGGAAATAATGCAGCACTAAATGTTAATTTGATTTATTTATAATGGTTAAATCCTTATTTCTCCTAAAAAATGATGGATATGTGAAATTTCTTTCCGTAATTTGCAGCCACGTTGTAAGCGGACTGATTTAATTCAGATAAAACTAAAATTACATACATGAGTATTGTCCAGACTAATAATCAGAAACTCATCGGGATTTTCAACGATAGTTTTCCTCCAATAATGGATGGTGTTTCATTAACAACAAAAAATTATGCTTATTGGTTACACAAAAAAGATCAACCTGTTTGTGTAGTAACTCCCAAATCCCCACATTACTCTGACAACGAACCTTATTCGGTTTATCGTTATACTTCTATACCTATTTTAGGACGAAAACCTTATCGCATTGGATTACCCGATATCGATTTGTCGTTCAAAACAGAATTGGAACAAATTTCATTTGGTTTAGTTCATGCACATTGTCCTTTTAGTTCCGGGAGATTGGCTCTGCAAATAGCCAGAAAGCAAAAAATACCACTCATAGCTACTTTTCATTCCAAATACCGCGACGATTTTGAGCACTCGGTTCGCAATAAGTTTTTGGCTAAGCAAATGACCAACGAAATCATTCGTTTTTTTGAAAAAGCTGACGAAGTATGGATACCGCAAGCTTCAGTAGAAGACACGATAAGAGAATACGGATTTCGTGGAAATGTGGAAGTTGTGGACAATGGAAACGATTTTTCGACTTCAGAACCCATCGAACCTATACAAAAACAAGCCAGAATTGATTTGGATTTCAGCGAAAACGAAATGATTTTTCTTTTTGTAGGGCAACATATTTTTGAAAAAAACACGAAACTGATTATCGAAGCGTTGGATAAAATCAGAGATTTGCCTTTCAGAATGTTGTTTATCGGTACCGGATATGCAAAAGATGAGTTAATGGAAATGACTGAGCACATGGGATTGAGTTCGAAAATAAACTTTTTGGGTGTAATAACCGAGAGAGAAAAACTAAAGAAATATTATGCTGCAGCAAACTTATTTCTCTTCCCGTCCATCTACGACAATGCACCATTGGTTTTGCGCGAAGCAGCCGCTTTACATACACCCGCTGTTTTGGTTAACGGTTCTTCGTCGGCCGAAAACATTACAAACAACTATAATGGATTTTTGATTGAAAATTCGGCTGAATCGCTTGCGAATAAACTCAGAGAGCTGATAAAACAACCGGAACTGATAACGGAGGCAGGGTTACATGCCTCGCAAACGATAGCGCGCTCGTGGGAAAATGTAGCCGAAGAAGTTCTTGACCGATATCAAAGCTTAATGAAAAGATCATGGAGAAAATAACAAAATCTTTTTCCGGTAAAAATTCGAATCCATTTAAACTTTCTCAAATACTTATTCCAATTGCCATAGGGTTAGTTGTGCTTTGTTGGCTCTTCCTTAGCGAATTCGATGCAAAAACTTTTAAAAACGTAAAGTTCAACCTTACAAGTGTTGGATTTATCATTCTGGCATTCGTTTTTATGTTTGGGCGCGATTTTGGAATGATCTGGCGATTCCGCTTGATGGCAAACAAAAAACTGTCGTGGAAACAATCGTTCGATATCAACATTTTAAACGAGTTTACTTCGGCGGTAACACCTTCGGCCGTGGGTGGCTCCAGCCTGGTTGTGCTTTTCTTAAGCAAAGAAGGGTTGAGTGTAGGGCGAAGCACTGCCATTATGATCACCAATCTTTTTCTCGACGAATTGTTTTTCATTCTTATCTGTCCTATCATTTTTCTGATTGTTCCGGTGGATGAATTATTTAATGCTTCGTCCTTGATTACAGCCACTATTGGAGTTGTTTTTTGGAGTGTCTACGCCATTTTGGTTCTATGGACGTTTATACTTTATCTCGGACTTTTTCGCCGTCCCGATCTGATTGCCAAGTTTGTTGAATTTGTTTTCAAATTACCTTTTTTACGAAAATGGCATTCTCAAATTGAGCAGTTTGCCGACAATATGGTGAATTCTTCACTCGAAATGGGGCGTAAACCG
>QKGU01000385.1 GCA_003250325.1 Paludibacter sp. | reverse complement strand
TAACATTCCTGTATGAGCACCTTGGTGTCGATATATACACTTTATCTCAATCGGTTTGTTCTTGTAATTGTCTGATTTACATATAAATATGTATTGATAGTGTTTTTAACATAGGTGCTCATACAGGAATTTGATTAATTGGGTATGTATATCTCGTTTGAATTATTTCCACTTAAATTTTCGTCAAATATAGTGACATTTTTTTGATTTAAGATTAGTTTTATTTACTTAATTTTAAGTTTGTCAAGAGGACTTTTTATTTGTTCAAATCCTCTCGTTGTAATGTGTGTATAAATCTCCGTGGTTTTGGTATTTTCGTGCCCTAACAAACTTTGGATGTAGCGTAAATCAGTTCCCGCTTCGAGCAAATGAGTAGCAAAACTATGTCGCAGGCAGTGTACTGTGATATGCTTTTGTATCCCTGTTTTGTCAAGAGCAGTTTTCAGAGCTTTTTTAATACTGGTTGTTGAATATTGTCCGTTATTGCTCCCTTCAAACAGCCACTCTTTGGGATGATAATGACTCACGTATTTTCGCAGAACTTCGAGTGTCGTATTTCCTAATATAGTGTATCTGTCTTTTTTGCCTTTGCCTTGTTGCACTCTTATTTGCATACGCTGGCTATCTATGTCCTTTATCTTAAGATTAATGAGCTCACTTATACGTAATCCGGCCGAATAAATGGTCATGAGTATGGCTTTATGTTTCAGATTTTCGGTAGCATTCAGAATTTCTGTTACTTCTTCTTCGCTCAATACTTCGGGTAAAAACTTTTCTTCGCGCGGTCTTTCTATATAGTACATTTTTCGGGCACCACCCAACACTCTTTCGTAGTAAAACTTAATGGAGTTGATCGACTGGTTTTGGTACGATGTGGATACGCAGCGTTCCATTACAAGATATTGCAGAAATTCAATAATCATTTCTTCGCTGATATCGTTGATGGGAATTTCGTCATAGTAATTGATAAATTCTTCAAACAAATCGGTGTAAGAATCCATTGTGTGTCTGCTGTATCGTAGTTCTTTCAGCTTGTTGATGTAGTTTTCAGGACATTCACGATAGTTTGCTATGTCATATTTCGATTTTCGTGGTTTTATTTTGCTTTTATTTATGATCTGTACTCGAAACTCAAGACTATTTTGTAAAGCTATAAGACTGAGTTCTTCCATAAACTTTTCGGAATACGAAATTTCCCAACAGGATTCATATCCGTTCCATGTGCTGTAGGGTATGCGTTTTATTTGCACGGCAATGTCTTTGCTATAGCCAAAATAAACCTTTAGTTTGCGGTTTGAATGATTAACCACCAACATTTCGTTTTTAGTGAAATTCGGTCGTTCGGTGTTTGTAGCTTGCTGAGATGCAAGATCGATGATTTGAGCATTACGATCGGAAAAATATGTTTTTATATTGTTGGCGTTTTTACTTTTGTTTGGAATAATCCAACGAAACAATGCTGTGTCCCATCTGGCATATTTAAACGAACGGAGAAATTGAATGTCGATTTCGTTTTTGGGTAATTTAATCGTGATTTGAGTACGGGAAATTACAATTTCAATAGCATTGTTATTCCATTTTTCAATTGGTTTTGAAACATTTTTTTCAGTAGAATCTGTTTTTCGGGGTTGTAAGTCGTTCTTTTTTTTCAAAGAAAATGGCTGAATTGAGGTTTCTTTCTTAACCAGAACCGGAGAAATGAGTGAAGTTTCATATTCCATATCCGGGAAAAGGCTTTTCAATTTATCAAAAGCTTCTTTCGTATAAGGAATATGCCATGCTCCCATGGTTTTACTCCATTTGGCATCGTCAATTGATTTTAGCCGGCTCATCATTTCCTGATTGTACGAAAAATCTACTCGTATGCGCCACTCCGACTTGTGTATGACTTTTGAAACCTTCATTACAGCATGCTTTTTTCACAGGTTAAGGCCTCAAAGTTAACAATATATTTTTCATTAACAAACGAAATGTCTCGAAATCAATAAGAATCTAAATAAATTAAATTGTTGTAAAATGAATTTGTTGAGTATTTCAATAGTCCGTTAGAAAAATATAATAATTAAGCGGCTTTCGTGCCGAAATACAGTAGTTCTTTGACATGGTGGTGACTTTTTAGGGTTTTAGGTTTTATACCGAAAGTCTCAATAAATCGGTTTAACAGAAACGCATTGTG
>QKGU01000175.1 GCA_003250325.1 Paludibacter sp. | reverse complement strand
ACCTTTGGTCATTCGTACTACGGAAGAAGCATTGAAAGCGATCGATTCTTCGTACCGTGAAGGAAGTCTTGCATTGGGAGCTACCAAGTTGCAAACCATTCGTAAAGTGATTTTGCCAATGGCATTCCCGAATATCATTACAGGACTGATTCTTTCAATTGGGCGTGTGTCGGGCGAGACTGCACCGATCCTGTTTACCGTGGCAGCTTATTTCTTGCCTAAATTACCAAACAGTATTTTCGATCAGGTAATGGCGCTGCCTTATCACCTTTATGTGATCTCTACCAGTGGAACCGATATCGAAGCTTCCCGCGGAATTGCTTACGGAACGGCTTTGGTCTTGATTGTGATTGTGTTACTTGTCAATTTATTGGCAAATTTCTTACGAAATTATTTCTCTAAAAAAGTAAAAACGAATTAGATAGTATGAAGTTCTTAAAGTTTTAAAGTTCATAAAGTTACAAAGTTTTTAAGATCAGAAGTCTTTACAAACTTTACAAACTTTCAACTTAACAAACTCTTTGAACTCTACAAACTTTCAACTAAAAATATATGTTGACAATAGAAGCAAAAAACGTTGATTTTTATTACAGTGATTTTCATGCACTGAAAAACATCAATCTCGAAGTGGAACAAAACAAAGTGGTGGCACTTATCGGACCTTCCGGTTGTGGAAAATCTACTTTTCTCCGTTTACTCAACCGCATGAACGACCTGATTGATGGCACACGCATGACAGGTTCGGTGTTGGTGGAAGGACAGGATATATATGCATCTAACATTCATGTGGATGAATTGAGAAAAAAAGTAGGGATGGTGTTTCAAAAACCCAATCCTTTTCCAAAAACAATTTATGAGAACATTGCTTACGGACTGCGCGTTAATGGGGTAAAGGATAATGCTTTTATTGAACAACGGGTAGTGGAATCATTGAAGTCGGCTGCGTTGTGGGACGAAGTAAAGGATAAATTGAAAAAGTCGGCATTTGCACTTTCGGGTGGACAGCAACAACGTCTTTGTATTGCACGCGCTCTGGCTATTTCACCAAAAGTAGTGCTTATGGACGAACCTGCTTCTGCACTCGATCCAATTTCTACTGCAAAGATTGAAGAATTGATTTATGAATTGAAGAAAGATTATACCATCATCATTGTTACCCACAACATGCAACAGGCATCGCGTGTAAGCGATAAAACAGCTTATTTTTATCTGGGCGAAATGGTTGAGTATGATGATACGATTAAGATATTTACAAATCCAAAAGAGCTTTCGACACAAAATTACATTACAGGACGTTTTGGTTGATTTTTGTCAATTGTTATCAAAACGAATTAGATTTAAACTCAACGATTAAAAAAATTATGAGACACTTAGAACAGGAATTAGTAGCACTTCGTCAGGATGTGATTGATATGTGGCAATTGGTTATTTCGCAGGTTGCAAATACCGGCGATGCAATATTGTCGTTTGACAAGGATCTGGCTATGAAAGTTTCGATGCGCGAAAAGAAGGTGGATGCTTATGAGCTGAAAATTGACAGTTTCTGTGAAAATATTATCGCTCTTCACCAACCTGTAGCTATTGACTTAAGGTTTGTGTTGGCAGTATTTAAAATTAATTCTAACCTTGAACGCATTGCCGACTTTGCTTACGGAATTTCTCAAATATTGATTTCTAATCCTTCTGTGATACTTGATGCCGAACTGATTAATGAAACCAATTTACGTGGAATGATAGAGCAGGTAAATAAAATGTTGGTACAGGGATTGGATGCTTTTGAGAATGAAAAATCTGATTTTGCATCAGCCATTTTCAGTGAAGACTATAAGGTTGACGAAATTAATGCACAAGCCCCTAAGATTATTGCAAATTATATACAGAAAAATCCTGATCGTGCGTTGGAGTGCCTTCAATTGGTGGGAGCTTTCCGGAAAATGGAGCGTATGGGTGATCATTGCAGCAATATTGCAGAAGAAATTTTCTTCTATATAGATGCTAAGATATTGAAGCATTCGGGAAAGAAATAAAAAGAA
Organism: Paludibacter sp.; assembly: GCA_003250325.1. GTDB lineage: Bacteria > Bacteroidota > Bacteroidia > Bacteroidales > Paludibacteraceae > Paludibacter. The sequence continues at coordinate 147 of QKGU01000175.1, read as the reverse complement.
ATTAATTATTGTTGTCCGATAAAAGTTTGCCGATAAGATAAAAAAAAGGAGCCAATTTTCTCAAATCAGCTCCAAAGTTGTATATTTGAAGTTACCACACCTAAAATATATAACATGAGCAAAGATAAACATTTTATCGGACAGCCG
>QKGU01000222.1 GCA_003250325.1 Paludibacter sp. | reverse complement strand
AAATACTCTTTTTTTGCTCTAAAAACGAAAAAACACTAAAGATAACTTCCTGAGATTTGAATAGACAGAAATTTATTCAAAAAAACGGAATTCTCTATTTCACACGAAAGAGGCTGGCTCATTTTATTTTGAGACAGCCTCATTGTACCTTTGTACTTTACATGTCCTAATTGTCTGGCCATAGTTGTAAATTTTTAAATGTTTGTACTAATAATTTTGTTGTAAATTTACTGAGGCAAACCTCTGTGTTATAAATATATAAATAATGCTAAACGGTGCTTTTTGATGCTATTTAATCAATACGATAAATCTATTTCAGAATCAATCCTATAGTTTCAATTAATACAACAGCTCCCACGATTTTGATTTTTACCTGATTCCAAAAGTCAGTTTTCTTTTTTTGAGCTTTAAATAAGTTTATTGTTGAATCTTTACAGGCAATCAGATTTTGTTTGCTGTCGATAATACCCTTTTGAATATCCACTTTCTCCTCCAGTTCTTTGACTTCACAGGAATAGCTTTCTATTTCTGAATCGAGGCTTTCAATAACACTGTCCTTTTCTAATATTTCAAACTTTAAACCCCGGACAAGATCTTCGCAAGTGCTCAGGTCCTTGCCTTTTTCGAATCGGGATTGGAGCGTATCGTTTAGAATGTGCTGTTTATTGGCTTCAGCTTTTTGAGTTGTGGTATTAGCTTTTTCTTTCGCTAGTTTTGACTTTAGCGTTTGAATAATACTATCTTTCTGACAAAGCAAGATATTAGCTCTGGCAGTGTTTAAACTATCTTCTTTTGACTCGTTTATGTTTTGCTTGTCAATGGTTGCCTGTTGTGGTGTTTCTTGTTTAGAATCGCATTTCTGAAACATCGAAAATCCGCAAATCAAAACGGCTAATATTACTAGGGCATATTTCTTTAAAATTGCAATTGTGTTTTTCATAGTTGTATGTATTCTCCGTTTTTATATTTGAGTATCTGGTTGCGGTTTCCTTTGCTTTTAAAGCTTACATGAACCCAGTCGGGTTGTTTATCATTCCCTTTCTCCCAAATCAACTGGTCGAACTGAAAGTGGTCACGAATAGTTTGAAAAAGCTTTGCATTATCAAAACATTCAATGTCCGCAGCTTCGCCTTTGGTGTGTTGGCTTATGGGTTTTTGAGCTCCTCCAATAGCTTTGTTTACCGCTAATGTTCTGTAGCCGGAATTGACGGCTATCGGCTCATCAATCATTTCCCGGAGTGGATCCAGAATATTTTTTACCAGCTCGTTCAGCTTTTGAATTTGTATTGGTCCAGGTGTGTTGTCCAGATTCTCATGGGTTACTGTCAATTCTTCCAATGAGAAGTATTTTCCTAGTTTGTTCATGATTGTTTCTTGTTGAAGAATTGGAGGATAAATGCACACACGCCACCGGCAATGGCAATGTACTTCAGATAGCAGTCCGGAATAGCTGTTTTAAACTCCGCTGGTAATGCAGCATAATACAAGGGTAGCGCAGCAATAGCACTGGAAATAAGTTGGAAGAAACGAGCCAGAACAGGAGTTTCAGCTTTCCACCAATCAGGCAGTTTGAATAATACTTTTTTCATACAGTTGATTTTTTCTTGTAAATGTACAAGTCAATCAACTGTATAATAAATACATGAACAACGCTAAACGATGCTTTTTGGCGCTATAAAACAAGCCCTGGTGATGAAATCACTAGGGCTTACAAAATTGTTATTGAGATTCAGAAAGATGGTTTGATTAATTTGAACAACAAAGGAGTTATTCTTTTAAAAGCCTAGGAATGAAATCTATCACACTAATATTAGATTATATTTTTTTGTAATTAAATATCTGTTTTGTGTAATGTTTGTGTAATGTTTTAAAATAAAAAAGGCTTACACTTTCGTATAAGCCTTTGGTTATCAACAGTCGGGATGACAAGATTCGAACTTGCGACCACTGGTCCCCCAGACCAGTACTCTAAACCGGGCTGAGCTACATCCCGATGGTTTAGTGCTGCAAAAGTACAAAAAAATATTTCTCAGGCAAGTGATATAATTAGTCGAGCCTTAAAAAGCCCATTTTCGTATTATATTATTGTTGATTTGGTAAAACATAGCTTTTATCAAGTCAACAATTTGTATTTTAAATTCGAGCCAAAAAGATGATTTCCATTTATTCATCATCCTTTTGAA
>QKGU01000044.1 GCA_003250325.1 Paludibacter sp. | reverse complement strand
ATCATGGCAAAAGGCGAATTTTTAATATCTGCCAACAATTCAGGTTTTTCAGTGACTAACTTGCCGTTGACCCATTTCACTCTCAAGGTAACATCTAAATATCCACACCCGGCAATCAAATCCACAGGGCCTTCCTTGTTCATGTCAACAAACGAATAAACATCGTCTTGCTTTGTATTCTGATTTACATGAATAGTTTTGAAACCATTTTCGTAATCGGCACTGTCTTTGTGCGATAAGAAGCTAATGCCATCACCTTCAGTCCCAATCCACAGATTCTGCTCACGGTCTTCGTAAATAGCACGAATTTTATTCCCCCCGATACTGCCTCGATACGGTGTTTTTTTGAAATGGCGGAACCCTTTTTTTCTCAGGTTAAGTTTATTTATCCCCCCTCCCTTCGTTCCAATCCAAATTATTCCGGATTGATCTTCCAATAAAAACGTGATTTGGTTACTACTTAGTTGATTTGAAAAGATACCCTCGACAAAGTGCACAGGATCCAACAACCGATTATTGTCTAAATGATTAAGGTTATATAAAACCAATCCTTCATTGGTTGCAATAAATAGATTGTTATTCTTCGTCACAAGTATCCGTGTGGGATAATATCCGCCAGAGAAATACATAATCGTAGGAGTGCCTATTTCTTTGGCATCATCATATCGGGCGATATAAGAATTATAACATACATAAATATAACCTTCAGAGATATAAATATCCCTAACTTCATTATTTACCCTTTTTATATATTCAATTTTATCGCCCCGATGGTCTGCAAAAACATACAAAGAAGACCGACCACCTACCCATATTCGCCCAAAATGATCCTGACGGATCACATTCACAAAGTTCGAAGTAAACTCAGGATGAGATGTCCGATTGATCCTTTTCAAATAGAGGCTGTCATGTTTGGTAGCAAAAAGGTCAATGTCGCCATATCGCGAAGCCACCCAAACGGTGCCTTCTTTTGTATTTGTCAACCAACCAATCTGATTGGAGCCCAGAAGATCGGGTTTTTGCGGAGTATTATAGAATGATTCAAACGTCTCCGTTCTTAGATCAAATTTGATAATACCATGGTCTGTTGTCCCTAACCAAAGATTTTTTTCATGATCCTCATCTAAAGAAAAAATCAGGTTACTGCTAAGCCCCCTCGGATCAGACGGATTAATATTAAATGTTCTAAAGGAATATCCATCAAACAGACTCAAACCATCATTGGTTCCAACCCACAAAAACCCATCGCTGTCCTGAAACAAGGTATTCACATCATTTTGGGGTAACCCATCTTTTGTGGTAAGCCGTTCAATCAAATAATCCTGAGAGAAACCCGGAATTATAATCGCGAAGATAAAGCTGAATACCAACCAATAGCGAACATACTTCATTCTTTTGACCATTAAGATTGATTAAGTTATTCCTCCACAAAACAATATATACAAACCTTAAAAGTAATCCTTTTTGAATATTTCATCAGAAGATAATTTGTTTATAATTGCCTGATGGAACTCACATGTAGCAGAAGATTATCGTCATTGGTGTTTGTGTTCGCAAACAACATGTTCGTTTCATCATCAGATATCAAAACAAACAGCATCATCATAAAATACACACCCGAATCCTTCGGATAAATAATAACAGCACAATCAAAAATACTATCGCCCTATATTACAGACCAGAGACAATAGCCCAATACCACATTTCATTCTCTCTGAAAAAACCAAAAACAAAAGCAGTACAGAAATTTATGCTGAGTGCTAAAATAATCATTAACATCCAAATCGGAAAATCTTGGCATCAAATGTCTCATGCTGAATGATGCATAAAATAACTAATTTCAGAGATTAAAAATTGCAAACCAATGCATGAATTTCGGCATGTTACCTTGCCAGCAAACAAGCCACAAAAGCAGAAAAATAATGAAAGAAATTATACCCGATCGCCCAACAAAAAAGGATTCAACCCGTATCAGTTGAATCCTTTTAATAAAATTCTATTCCTGAATAATTTCAGGATTATTCATATTTGTTACTGATTCTATTCAGCCAACGCATCTATTCAGCCAACGCAAAACGCACAAAAGAAGTAGCTGTCAAATCTTTATTTTGAGAAGACAGATATTCTTTTACGGTCAATTTGTTGTCTTTTACAAAAGCCTGGTTCAACAAAGTGCTTTCTTTGAAGAACTTAGCCAGTGCACCCTGAGCAATTTTATCGAGCATTGCTTCTGGTTTTCCTTCCTGACGGAATTTTTCTTTCGCAATTTCCAACTCTTTTTCAATCACATCGGCAGGAACAAAATCCTTATCCACAGCTACCGGGTTCATTGCAGCAATCTGCATGGCAACATCCTTGGCAACTTGCAATTCAACACCTTCCTGATTAAAGCCAACTAAAGTAGCCAATTTGTTTCCAGGGTGGATATAACCGATCACAGCAGGAGCTTCAACTTTAGCATAATACGACAAATCGATTTTTTCGCCAATAACTCCAGTTTGCTCTGTAACATGCTCAGCAACTGTACGTCCATCGATCGTCAGTGCTTTTAGTGCATCCAAATCAGCTGGTTTTTCAGCAATAGCCAAATCCAGGAATTTTTGTGTCAGAGCAACAAAACCGTCGTTTTTAGCCACG
>QKGU01000382.1 GCA_003250325.1 Paludibacter sp. | reverse complement strand
ACAGTCGTTAAGCCTAGTTGGTGCTGAATAGCCGCAGCTGTACGCGAATGATCTCCGGTTAACATGATAACATCCAGTCCCATTTGTTTCATTTTTTCAATGGCAGTTTTGCTCGAAGGTTTTAGTACATCGGCAACGGCAACCAGTCCGAAAATTTCTTTTTCATTCGAAATAAATAACGGTGTTTTACCTTCACTTGCCAATTGTTCCGACTTCTTATCAAACTCCTGTAAATCAATTTTCAGCTCGGTCATTAACCGTTTATTTCCTGCAAAGTATTTTATCCCATCAATGACGGCTTCAATTCCTTTTCCGGAGATATTTTGAAATTTTTCGACCTCAATAAGCTCTATCTTCCTTTTTATTGCCTCGTTCAATATTGCTTCCGACAATGGATGTTCTGACGGTCTTTCGAGCGATGCTGCCAACAAAAGCAGATCATCTTCCGCCACCGATTTTACCGACATTATATCGGTTAATACCGGCTTTCCTTCCGTAATTGTACCTGTTTTATCAAGAACGATAGTATCAATTTTATGAGTCGTTTCCAATGCTTCGGCCGACTTGAATAAAATTCCATGTTCGGCTCCTTTTCCTGTTCCCACCATAATTGCCACCGGCGTAGCCAAACCTAAAGCGCAAGGACAAGAGATAACCAATACCGCAATGCCAATGGAAAGAACAAAGTCGAACCGATAGCCCATGTACCACCAGATTACCATGGATACGACAGAAATGACCATAACCGCCGGAACAAAAATACTGCTTATCTTATCGGCCAATCGCGAAATAGGTGCTTTCGATGCCGAAGCCTGCTCCACTAAATGTATTATTTGCGAAAGCGTGGTATCATTACCCACTTTCGTGGCACGAAGCGTAAAATATCCCGACTTATTAATGCTTGCCGAAAGAACGATATCCCCTTTTTCCTTGTACACAGGAATACTTTCGCCTGTAAGTGCCGATTCGTCGACAGATGAATTTCCGGAAATAATAACTCCATCCACAGGAACTCGCTGTCCGGGATGAACCACCACCAGCTCATTAACTGTTACTTCTTCAATAGGAATCTCTATTTCCATTTTATGACGAAGAACCGTCGCTGTTTTTGGAGCTAAATCCATCAATTTCGTTAATGCATCCGAAGTACGACTTTTTGATCTTGCCTCAAGATATTTTCCTAATGTTATCAAAGTAAGAATAGTACCTGCCGACTCGAAATAAAGATCGTTTGAATACCTGCCTACTGTCAAATAGTCGCCATATTTTAATCCTAAATAAATACGAAATAAGGAATATAAACCGTACACTATTGCCGCAGATGAACCCAGAGCAATAAGTGAATCCATATTTGGTGCCAGTTTAAAAAGAGACTTAAATCCATTAATGAAGTATTTCCGGTTATTATAAACAATCGGCAACAAAAGCCAGAGTTGCAGAAAAGCATACAGAAAAGCATATTCGATGGTATGCAAAGCCGGAGGCAACGGAATGCCCATCATGTGTCCCATAGTGAGATACAAAAGAGGTACTAAGAAAGTGAAAGAAATCCAGAAATGTTTTCTCATTTCTTTCTTCTCTTCCAAAATATAATCAATTTTGTTTCCGGAGTTCGTTTCTGCATAAAAACTTGTATCGTGAAGGTGAGCACTATAACCGGCTTCTTCCACCGAATCTTCAATAATGCTGGGTGCCAGCTTTAATTCATCAAAACTCACGATCATACTATTTGTAAGCAAATTTACATTTACAGCTTTCACACCCTCCAATTTACTCACACTCTTCTCAACATGCGCCACACATGCGGAACATGTCATACCTGTAACATCAAATTTCTCAGTTCTCATATCAAAATATATATTAACGCTAAAAACTATGTTTGAGAATGATTATCACTCGATTATTTAGTGAAATTTATTCATGCCCAAAACAATATAAGCTAAGATAAGTTCATTATTCATCAATCGTTGCACAAATTTTACAAATATAAATTTACATAAAATGCAAAAACAAAAAAACTGTATTTTTTTGTACCTTTGTATACAAATTAATGTTTATTTTCTTATCTGCCAAAATTAGTAAAAATGGTGGGATTATTCTAATAAACGACCTGTAATTTATAGCATTTTAAAATGATTCAATTTTTTTTGAAATTGCTTGTTAAATGACCTTTATTTCTACTGAAATCCTCACTTCCATTTTTTACTTACAAGAACAAATACTTTAATCATCTGTTTTTAAGACAAATAAAACATTTTCCTTATTTGTATGAATTCTATTACGGAAACAAAAACTCCCACCATTCATCAAATTGCAGATTTGTTGACAGACGTTGCCTCGGAATTAATGACTTCCGGTGCACACACCATGCGAATTATTCAGAATATTTCGCGTATGGCTGAAACTTTTGGCTATTATATCGACTTGTCTGTCTTTCAGTTAAGTATAATGATGACCATTACCAGCAAATCCGATCAGTCGGAAAGGATAACGGTGATAAAAAAGACCAGGCCTTTGTTGCTCAATTTTACATTTGTTTCGGATTTAAGTTCTTTGAGCTGGGATACGTACGACAAACAACTGCCTTTCGATGAGGTGAAGGAGAAATTTCATGCTATTATTTCTCAGAAAAAGATGTCTCGTTGGTTGGTTTTGTTTCTTGTGGCCTGTGCAAATGCCTCTTTTTGCGCTCTCTTCAAAGGCGATTTACATGCCGTTGCACTCGTGTTCATTGGTACTACAGCAGGTTTCTTTGTTCGTCAGGAAATGATAAAAAGACATATCAACCATTTAGTGGTTTTTACCACCAGTGCTTTTGTCGCTTCGTTATTATCAGGATTGGGTTATGCACTTCATTTGGGCAATACGCCCGAAATTGCATTGGCAGCAAGTGTTCTCTATCTTATTCCGGGTGTTCCTTTGATTAATTCAATATTAGACATTATTGAAGGACACATTCTCACAGGAACAGCACGGCTTGTAAATGCCACCAGCTTGATCGTTTGTATTGCTTTGGGATTATTTTCCGCAATGTTAATCTTAGGATTGGAAAAATTATGAGTTCAAATATATTTCTTTTGGTTCTTTTCGATGGATTACTTGCTGCTATTGCTGCCATCGGTTTTGCAGTCATCTCAAATCCATCGCGAAAAGCAGTTTTTGTATCAGCTTTTCTGGCTGCTGTTGGTCATGCGCTACGCTTCTTCTTGATAAAATCAGGACTTGAAATCTCGCTTGCAACTTTCGTTGCTGCTTCGTGCATAGGTTTAATGAGTATTTTCTTTGCAAAAATGATTCATTGTCCGGCCGAAGTCTTTTCTTTTCCATCGTTGCTCCCCATGATTCCCGGACTATTTGCCTATCGAACCATTCTAGGATTGATACGATTTATGCAAAACGATGATCCTGTGAAATCGCAAGAGTTTCTGCAAAACATTTTCCACAATGGATTTACCACCATGTTTATACTTCTGGCGTTGGTAATCGGAGTTTCGCTACCCGTATTGCTATTCCCTAAATATTCATTTAAAGTGACAAGAAAATACTGATTTCTTCACAGCTTAAAACGAAATTGTATTTACTGTCGTAGAAGTTGAGAGAGTTCCCGATTTTTTAAGCGAAGCACCACTGGTTGAATACGTGCCCCCAGTGTATAGTCCATATCCGGAAGTTCCACCAACAAAACTTCCGTTGGAATAACTTCCGCCTGAGTAAATATTATAAGTCTCTCCTTTTGACAAACTCGAGGATGAAAAATGGAAATAGTATCCTCCGTTCTTAGGTTTGAAAGTTAGTAAATCATTTCCAGCACCATCCTGAATATGAAGTAATGAAGAGGACGAAATCATACTGGATGATTTTATAAACATACCCGGCTGAGTGGAAGTTGTGCTCATTGCTTTCGCCATATTTGATTTTGATCCTGACGAGATAACAAATCCCCCATTGATATTAAATGTTCCGTTAACGTCAATTCCTTCTTCCACGCCCGATGAAGGTCCGTTGACAATGGTCGTTCCTCCGGTAATTATCAGATTCCCGTTACTATCTAGCGCATCATTACCCGACACAATAACAACTCCTCCTTTGATATAGATATAACTCCCATCATTCGATTCGGCTCCACCCTGAACTGTTCCGTATGTTGCATTCAAACCATCGTTCGAAGCCGTTACATTTGTGACACCTCCATTGAATGTAATATTAGGTGATTCTATTCCTTCGTGAGACGCTGTCACAGTAGTGCTTCCTCCATTAATTAAAACCAGTGAGTCGGATTTTAATCCCTGACTTGATGTTGCCGATATAGAAATAGTTCCATCATTTATAATCACTCTCTTTATACCATGAATTCCATCCTTACTTGTTGATGACAAAGTCAGATTCCCACCATTTACCATTACATAGCCGTATCCTTTATCCGTGCTATTATCCGATTTTAATGCATGTCCTGCACTTGCCGTCACTTTTATTGTGCCTCCATTGATTTTTAAATAATCTTTCCCTCTGATTCCATCATCTTTTGCCGTAACCGTAATAGCTACATCATCATTTATAACTACCTGATCATCGCTCGAAATACCATCATTATAATTTCCTTTTACAATGAGCGAACCTGTTCCGGTAATGCCTAAAAAAGAATTACTGAAAATCGTAGCGTTTGGTTCATCAGTGTTAGAATAACTCGATGCATCAGATAAAGTATTTGTAGTTCCAGCCGCTATAAACAAAATTGTTTTTTGAGAGTCAATGATGTTAAATGGAGAAGTGCTACTATTGGAAATAGTAACTCCATTGAACTTAATTTTTACAATTCCGGAATCGACATCAACTGCAATTTGTCCGTTATCCAACGTCCCACTTATTGAGTAATAACCTGCTTTGGTTATAGTTGCCTTTGTTCCGTTAATAATCACAGATTCTGATGTTGTCGAAATAGTTGTATTATTTAGCGTTATCTCATTTTCGGTTGCTGTATCCCACACAAAGTCAGAAGCTTCTTCAGGTTGTTTTCCTTTGCTAGAACTACTATCTATAACATTTTCCGGATCGCAGGATACTAAAATTCCTGCGATGATTGATAAAAAAAGAACTTTCCAAAAATTTTTCATCGCTATATTAATTTGAAATCTATGAAACTAAAACGAAATAATATAAGATACTCCCAATATGTATTTTCTGTAAATATCATCGGAGTCGGGTTTTGTGTTCAGTACTCCATAAACACTAATAGAATTACTTTTATTGATTTTGTAATCCAACGAAAGAGTGTACCGGAATTTATCAAAACTATTTCCATCAGGGTTATTCAGCTGATAAAAAGACTCAACCGAGAACGATGGAGTCACCGGAAAATGAGAAATATTGTAGGATAATTTCAATCGGTTTCTCCATGTCCATTCCGGATTTGAGTCATAAGTGTCAATGGAGCCATCTGTTTTGATACGATTACTATCATCTTTTAGTGTTACCTGTATTTTTTCTCGAAGAGAGATCGTCAACCGGTCTATCTTCAATCTCCCCATTGCGTTGACATTAAAACGATTTCGCAATTGATAATTCATATACTTTGTGTCCAACGTATTCATAAACTGATAATCAACACCTACTTTCAAATTTTTCATCAGTTTATAATCTGCCGAAAGACCTACGCTCCATCGATCTATTAATCTCAGGTAATAAATAGTTCGTAGTTCAGTGCTTCCACCAAGTTCCCATTTGTCTAACTTTTTTTCCACATCAATGCTCGTCCATGTGCCATAGCTTTCCGACTGAGCCAATACCAACTGACTTATGGATATAAGAAAAAGACAAACTACTAAAACAATTTTTCTCATTAAATATCTACTTAAAGTTCATGAATCAACCCTATTAATTAAAAAAGTATCAACTCCTAGTCAATTATTGATTAGCTTCTAAATAAAATATTCTACCAGTTACTAACTGTGGTTATATACGAAGTTCCTGTTGTAAATGTCTTCTTTTGAGTTCCGTTGCCATAAGTACCTCCGGCACTGTAACCACCTGAAGAGGTTGATCCGTAAGTTGTACCTCCCGAGTACGAACCTCCAGTATAAACGTAATAGGTAGTGCTTTTTGCCAACGACGGAGATGCAAAGTGGAAATAATAAGCTGCACGTGGAGTGATAAAAGTTCCCAGATCTGTACCAGTTGAAGTTTGTATCCTAAAGTACGATCCGGCACTGGAAACCGTACTGGAGCTTTTCAAATTAACACCATAAATCGCCGAACTTGCAATAGTTTCATACATACTTGAATTGTAACAAGCTCCAAAGAAAGTACCTCCGTTAACCGTAATGCTACCATTAACATCGATGTCTTCATTAGTTGTATTAGCCGGACCAAAAGCTACCAAAGTTCCGCCTGTCATCAGGAATTTACCGTTTGAATCAATAGCGTCTCCACTTGTAGCACTTGTAATCAACGTTCCGCCATTCATGTAAAAATAACTGCCATCATCCGATTCCGACCCACCTGAAACCAACCCGGCAGTTGCGTTAACGCCATCATCACTGGCTAATATCGTCAACGTTCCATCGTTCATGGTAATTATATTACTTTCGACACCCTCAACAGATGTTGTGATGTTTGTAGTTCCTCCATTAATGGTGAGTGCAGTCTCTCCATGTATTCCATCATCTGTAGATGATATTGTTATATTTCCGTTATTGATTATTACTGCTCCATCGCTTACCAACGTTTTGGGATGACAATAGTCGGTACTTGAAGTACTACCACCTGACCTGCCTCCACCAGTTGAAGTATAAGTTGATGTTGAACTAACTGCAAATTTACTGCCTGTTGTAGTAAGACTAATGGTTGGTGATTCAGTAGAACTGCCAATAGTAACAGTTCCATCGGCATTAATTCCTTTTCCTCCATTTCCTGTATTTATACAGGTAAGATTTCCACCAATAATACTTACATTCCCATTAGAAGTAATACAAGAAGAGTTATATGAGTCCGTTACATTTGAAGCGTTTGTATAAGTCGTTCCGTTTCCACCTGAAGTAATTTGAACCGTTCCTGCTGCCATAGAGATATTAGTATCAGATGAGATTCCTTTGCTTCCTGCACCTGTTCCTGATATAATAATGTTTGAGCCTCCCAATGTGATATCCGCATCCGATTTGATTGCAGTTGGATAGGATGGGTCGTAACCTGAACCCGATGCTTCGAGAACTACAGTACCCGTTGTATTCAAATTCAAAGTTCCGCCATTCAGCGACATTGCCATTGCCGATTTCATACACTTCGACTGATTTCCATTCATTGTCAGATTAATAGTTCCTCCGGAAATAGTTAACGTACTATCGCAGTTAATTCCTTTCACATTGGCAACCGAACTGACATTGGTTATCGAACCTCCTGCTATCAATACGTGTCCTTCGCACCCAATTCCATCGTCCGATGAAGTGATATTCAGATTTCCACCGTAAAGTTTGAAGTAATCTTTCGCATGAATTCCATCCTTCCCTGCCGAGGTTATCATGATATTTCCATTGTCGATTTGAATGTAGTCGTCGCTGCAAATAGCATGTTTTGTTAAACTTGAAACAGACAGGCTACCATTCCCTTTAAACAAAAGCTGTCCTTCGCTGAAAAAAGTCGATTTTTGATCTTCAAGATTATTCTCAGTATAGACACTCCCGTCAGCTAACGTATTTGTTTTTCCATCCATCAAATTCACTGTTACTTTTTTCCTGGACTGTATGTTAATGGCAGGTCCATCAGTTTTAGTAAGATTTATACCGTTCAACTGCAATTCAAACCGGGTATCGCTGTAAATTTTCAATGATCCATTGGATGAGCTTCCAGATATTTTATAGTTTACTTCTATGCCAACCAATGAGTTAACAACGACATCAGCACCTTCAACAACAACAACTATTCCGCTGTTTTCGAATGGATTTGTTACGCTTACGGAGTTTTCAGAATAAACCAATTCTATCGTTTTGTTATTATCGCCAAAAGAAATACTGTCGATATCAGCTACCAAATAACTGTCGACATTATCACCTGTCTTATGAATATCTAATTGCAAATCATTATTTGTAAAAATAATACTGTCGATAGTCGAAACTGCAATTTCTATCACCGAATTATCCTTTTTATGAATATTAATTGTTTCCTCTGCAAAAAGGGCTATGAAACAAATTACACTTGCTATAATTATGATCGTTTTTTTCATCTCTTCGTAAATTTCAATGCTTTATTGTTTAATACAAATCACTACTGACCGACAAAAAATTGATTTAGCAAAAAGGGAAGCCATCTAAGCGATAACTTCCCCCGATATAGTACTTTTGTTTTACCACAAACACATATACTATATGGGCAAAGATATAACAAAAAATTTAGTCGGTCAGC